>CAZYWY010000087.1:0-7065 GCA_964651605.1 uncultured Pirellulales bacterium
TTAGCTTATCACAGCAACAGAACAGCCGGTGTCAGTTTTTTACCAATAAGGCCGACTGTAATTAGTAAGTTGTAAAAAGTTGGTTATTAAAGGCTCGCCTTGCGAAAGACATCTGTCAAAAATGGATGTTGAAGTGGGTATGAGCCTTTTTTATTTTAAAAGAAAAACAAAGGTCATTGCGAGTACCTTAGGGACGTGGCAATCTACAAACGCACGTTTTTGAGATTGCTTCGGCCTAAAAGGCCTCGCAATGACACACATTATTTTTCTGTGTCAGCCGATACAAAAATTTTGACAGCCGCCGTCAAATATTTTAGTATGCACGAAGTTAAAATTACCCACCTGTGACTTTTTATGAAGAAGGAAAGAAAAATGACAGGCAGAATGGCCTTTTTTTATGGATTATTATTGGTTTTGTGCGGTTTTATTTTAACCGGCTGTATGGTTGGCCCGAACTATTCCAGGCCTGCCACCGCTGCGAACGACCCGAATGAATTTATCAACGCCGGCTCTCACATCACCGATACGAACGATTTTTCTGCACTGGACCACTGGTGGGAGAGCTTCGGCGATGCCTCTACCGTTGAGCTGGTACGGCAGGCTCTGGCGAATAACTATGACCTTGCCGCCGCTGCTGCCAGATTAGTGCAGGCACAGACCTCGCTCGAGCAGGCACATGCTGTACTTTGGCCGAGCTTATCTTATAATCTCAACAGGACCAGAAACAAAATGTCATTCGACCTCGGTTCAGCCTTTGGCGGCGGCAGGTTCAGCGTCTTAAGCACAACCTGGACTCAGGAAATCAGCACCAGCTACGTGCTGGATATTTTCGGCAAGATTCGCCGTGCAGAACGTGCCTTGGTAGCACAGACACTGGCCGTCGAGGCCAACAGGCAGGCGATGGTCAATACGCTCATAGCAACGGTGGTATCGGCCAGAATCAATATTGCGGTTCTTCAGCACCAGTTGGCAATACTGAGGCAGAATATCGAATCTCAGCAGAGGACACTCGATATTGTACAGCAGCGAAATAATCTGGGTCTGGTCGGGCCGGTGGATGTCAGCCTGGCTAAAGAGACGCTGGCCGCCCTGAAATCCAACGAGCCGGCATTGGAGTTGGCACTATCCACCGCACGCAATGCACTGGATGTGCTGCTTTCCCGCAGGCCCGGCAGAACGGAAGAACTGCCGATGAGTCTAAATGACCTGCCCGATTTGCCTGCCCTGCCGATTGGCGTACCTGCCGGTCTTATTGACAGGCGTCCCGATATTATTGCTGCGGAATATTCGCTGCGTTCGGCCAACGAGCAGGTCGGCGTCAGCGTCGCCCAGCTTTTCCCGGATTTGACATTAACCGGCAATTACGGTTTTACCAGCAGCAATATGGAGGATATTTTTCAGCGGCGTGACACTGAGATATATGCAGCAGTGACCAATCTTGCACAGCCGGTTTTCGATGCCGGCAGGCTCAAGGCTCAGGTTAAAACCGCCAAAGCCCGCTACGAGGAGCTTGCAGCAGGATATGCCTCGACGGTGCTTAACGCCATCAGAGAGGTCGAGGACGCACTTGTTACAGAAAGACTCCTGCTGGAACAGCTTAAGCAGCTTCAGATTCGACTGGATGAGGCACGCTCGGCAGAGCAGCTATCGCAGCAGCGATACCAGGGCGGCATTGAGAGTATTCTGTCGGTGCTGGAATCACAGAGACTCCGCCGCTCAGCAGAGAACGACATTATAGCAATACAGGGACAAATCTGGACAGCGAGAGTGAAACTTTACCTGGCACTGGGCGGTGACTGGAAACCAAAGAACGAAAAGTTATGAGTCTTTAGTTTTGAGTTTTTAGTTATCACTCAAAATTTATAACTCATAATTGTCAGTGGATTTTACAATGAACGCTGTAAAATACTCACCAAAAGTCGAGATTGTCCCCAACCCCGAAGCTCTGGCAGCAAGAAGCGTGGAAATCTTCCTGTCCTGTGCACAGCGGGCGATTCGGGCAAGGGACGTCTTTTGTGTCGCCATATCAGGCGGCAGGACGCCAGGCAGATTTTTCCAGATGCTCGGAAATGTCACCGGCTTACAAAAACCTGAATGGGAAAAAGTGCAGCTTTTCTGGGTGGATGAGCGATATGTGCCGTCTGATTCACCTCTGAGTAATTACCGGCTGGTTCAGCAGATGTTTCTGAATAAAGTTACCATCCCGCAGAAAAATATCCATAGGATTGAAACACAATATAGTGACATTAACCAGGCCGCTGCCGCCTACCAGCAGAGCATCCGCAGGGCTTTTTCACTCGGACCGGGTGAAATCCCGCAGTTCGATTTGATTATGCTCGGCCTGGGCGCCGACGGGCATACCGCATCGCTGTTTCCGGGTACGGACATCGGCCTTAAGACCAGCGGCCTGGCTGCTGCGGTATATGTAAAGAATGAAAAATTTGGCAGGATAACGCTGACGCTGCCTGTGCTGCGAGCGGCTGGACAACTGGTGGTTCTGGTTTCCGGCAGCGAAAAAGCTCAAATCCTCAAAGCGGTACTTACGAGCGAGCCGGACGAAAATCGCTACCCTGTCCATACACTCTGGCCTGTGCTGGATAAGGTAATCTGGCTGGTGGATAAACCGGCTGCACAACTGCTGGAGAATATCAAAGAATAAATTCAGCGGTTCAATCGGGAATCAGCAGGTTTTCCCCAACGGTCAGATAGTTTGGGTCTTTGATTACGCTGCGGTTCGCCTCGTATATTTTTTTCCATAACTGCCCCCTGCCGTAATACAGCTCGGCGATTGACCATAGGCTCTGGTCTTGCTGGATAATGTGGAACTTTTTTGTCGGGATTACTTCTTTTGCGGGTTTGTTCGGCTCAGACTGAACTGCCAACGGTTCAGGCTGCACAACTGCCGGCTGAAAAGGCGACAAGACCGGCTCTTGTGCGGGCGTTTCAGGTGGTGTTTCAGCAGCAGGCATCAGCAGGCTGGGCTGCTGTGAGGGACTTTCCGGCTTCTGCTGAATCCCCGTTGTATCTGGATTATAGGAAAATCTGGTCCTTATGCCCAGCCTTGGGTCAAGGGCAAATTTGACCACAGCAGCCAGTGTCACAGCCAAACCTGCGGCAAGCCCGATTTTCCAGTCCTTATACATCGCACAGAAGCTTATCCTTTAACCTGCTCCTGCCTTGCTTTGGCCTTGATAAGCAGCAGCGGGGCCGAAATTGCCACCGACGAATATGTACCAATTATAACGCCGAAACACATCACGAAATTCAAGCCCCTCAGCCCAACTCCGCCGAATATGTACATTATAAAAACCACAATAAAGACGGTAGCACTGGTCAGTATAGTTCGTGACATCGTCTGATTGATGCTTTCATTGATGAGCTTCGCGCTGAGCTGATGGCTCTTTCCGAGGTTTTCCCTGATTCGGTCGAAAATCACGACTGTATCGTTGAGGGAATAGCCGATAAGAGTAAGGAACGCCGCAATGATTGCCATATCAATCTTAAAGTCACCAATCAGCAGCATACTGCCTATGCTCGTTTTTGCCAGGTAAGTACAGACCGTAATAGCACCGAGCGTAATGCAGGTATCGTGAGCGAGGGTTAAAATAGCCGACAGGCCGTAGGTAAGAGTCCCGAATCGCACCCATATATAGGCAGCCATCGCCAGCAGTGACAGTACGATAGCGATAAGTGCTATGGTCTTCTGCTCAGAGCCGACCGACGGGTCGAACTGCCTGACACGCGGCAGAGAGCTGCTGAGTGTGCCTGCAGCTTCTACCTTCAGCTGCTCGTTCTCTGTGAAGTTTTTCCATTCGGTTTCATCAAACTCCCGCATGCCGGCCTCCGGCAGGACGCTGGCATAAACAAAAGACTTCAGCGGTTCATCGGCAGAAGCATTCGCATCGGCAGGAAAAATCTTGTAATCATACCGCTCGAGGTTCTGTGTGTCGGGTCTGAACTGCAAATCCTTCAGCCTTTCGTCGATTTGTTTAATGGTTGCTGCGTTGCCGAGATTGCATAATATCCTGACGCCGCCGAAAAAGTCCGCCAGCTCAGGATGTGCATCCAGCAGGGTATCTGTTATTTTATCCGTAGATACCCTTTGGGGCTTAAGATTCTGCTGAACCTCAAGCTCATTCTCGAAGGCCTTCAGCACAGCGTCATTGACAACCTCATCAATTACAGGCTGGGAAACCGCCGCCTCTGGTATAGCCGCCGCAAGCACCTTTTGCAGAAGTGTCATATTGACCTGGCTGGTGGAGACGATGTATCTGCCGGCCTGTGAAGCATCAGCTTCGACGGTCAGGTTACTGAGCTGCTCTGCGAATTCATTCTGAGCTTTGCGGATTGCTGCGGTTATTTTCTCCTGTGTCCAGACACCACCTTCAGGCGGTGTGATAGTTACAGTAGTTTTATTGGTCTGCGTAGTGGTAATTTCATACTGGCTGCCGGTCTGGCCTATGCTATAGACATTTGCAGCGGGCAGAAATTGTCTAATCCTCTGCTCGACGTCGCCTCTGGTCAGCTCGATGCCCTGCTTGAAGTTGACCTGAACGCTCGTGCCGCCGGTAAATTCAATGTCGTACTTGCTGTTGGTTCTTTCATTCCTCGTATAAAAGACCAGCAGTCCTGATACAATCAGCACAGCCGACAAGGTCATCAGGTAGGGTCTGGCACCCATCCAGTTAATGTTGAGTTTGTGGATTAGCCGCAGCATCATCAGATGCTCCTTGATGAGTTGTTTGCTCAGCAGGAAATCAAACACCAACCGCGTCACAAACAAAGCGGTGAACATACTGGATGCAAGACCGAGGATAAGCACAATGGCAAACCCCTTGATTTCCTCTGTGCCACGCCAGTAGAGAATTATAGCCGGGATGATAGTAGTAAGGTTGCAGTCGAAAATCGTCCAGAACACCCGGTGGTAGCCGTTGGCGATAGCCACCCGCAGAGACGAGCCTTTGAGCTGCTCCTCGCGGATTCTTTCGTAGATAAGCACATTTGCATCAACGCTCATACCAACAGTCAGAATCATACCTGCAATACCCGGCAGAGTAAAGGTGGCTCTGATGCCGGCCATTATTGCCAGAACAAACAGGACGTTCAGCAACATCGCCACATCGGCGATTGCACCGGCCTTGAGGTAGTAAATCACCATAAATATAATAACAGCGATAAGGCCTACTATTCCCGATTTGATGCCCTGGTCGCGGTTGTCGGCACCGATTGACGGACCTATGGTATTTTCCGAAATCGGCTGTTCAATCAATCTGGCAGGCAGGCTGCCTGCGTTGAGCTTGTTTATCATATCATCGATTTCGGTCTTGGTATATTTGCCTTTGATTTCGCCTCGGCCATAAGGAATCTTTTGCAAAATATTCGGGGCAGAAACAGCGATGTTATCCAGCAGGATACACAAAGGCCGGTCGACATTCTTGCCTGTAACGTCGGCGAAAATTGTGCCGCCCCTGCCATCGAGCGAAAAGCCGATTGTTCGCTGGCCCATCTCGCCGGTTGAAGGATATGCTCGCTCGAGCTTCCATTCGCCGGTTGAAGCATTATGGAGAATCGTCTCGCCCGGCTTGTTGCTTGCCAGCACATAATACTTGTCGCCGAACTGAGCAGTGACAGACGGGCGTCTTTGTCCATCCCTTGCGTCCCAAGTATCCTTGTTCTCTATCTCGAACCACTTATAGTCGTTGTCCGAGGCATACTCCGGTCCTTTTGATTTCAGCTTCTCGACATAAGTGTTTATCGCATCGGTATCAAGCTGGGTGTTTCCCTGAGTCGGCAGAATGCGAAACTCCAAAATGCCTGCACCTTTGAGCATCCGCTTCAGGGCGCTGGGGTCGTCGAGCCTGCCCTGGTCAGGCCGATATAAATCATACGCGCCAATTACCTTGTCAATCAGAGCAGCCCTGTCGGGAAAATCTGCTTTGAGCTTTGCAATCTGAACCTTGCGGTCCTTGGCTTTGGGTGACATATCGAGAACAAGACCCAACTGTGCCTTGGTCAGGTTCAGCCTGTCGATGGCGTTAAAAGCCTCTGTGTACGCCGGAGTCAGCTCCGTGAGTTTGTCAACCTTCGATGCCCACTGCCCGAAAGTCCTGACATAAGCGGCAAGTGAAGCGATGTTGTCGTTCGAGTCTGTATAGGTCTTCAGACTGAGCAGCAGATTCGGCTCATTCATTTCCACCAGACTGCTGAGCTGACTTTCGAGCTGGTCGCTGAATTTTACACCGGCATCTGTGAGAGTTTTTTTGTCGGTCTGGAGCTTCGAGTACAGGCTGTCCCTTTCGCTCTGCAGAGCGATTCTCTGGTCATAAGCATCGGACAATACCTTAAGAATTGTCAGTTTGTTGGGGTCGTCCTGTGCGAAATCCTTGAAAAGAATGTCTCTGTCCTGCTGAGGTTTTTTAAGTGCCTGGAGAATTTTGGAACGGCTGATATTTTTCGCCATTAGAGCGGTCTCAGCCTCTACATAATTCTCTCTTTTTGCAATGGTTTCGCCGCTTGCCAGAGGCATCTGAATCTCAAATCTTGTATTACCCTGAGTTCGCCAGATAAGATTCTGGATATTTGCCGGGTCAATTCGCCGCCGCAGCACTGTTATCATTCTTTGCGACAGGCCGGATTTCTCGGTCTCATTCATACCATAAGTGTTGATTTCATAAATCAGACTTGTACCACCGGCCAGGTCTATACCGGGCTTGAGTGTGCTGGATGGCGGATATAAAGTCCAGCCGGCCAATAAAGCCAGAACAACTATAAAAACGAATTTCGGCATCAGATTTCTATTCATATCTTTCCTCTAATTAACACCACCAAGCTATTTGTCCTTTTGCTGCTCGATATAATATTCTTAAAAATAAGTAACAACTAAAATATATATCAAATATCAAAATGCAAAAATCAAAATGACAGAGCAAAATTCAAAATTGAAAATTGAAAATTCAGCAATCAGCGAACAACGGTCAGTTTTTCCTGTATGCTGTTCCTGGATATTTTATTTTTGATTTTTACATTGTCTTTTTGCATTTTAATCTTTGATTTTTGATTTTTAGT
>CAZYWY010000088.1:0-7065 GCA_964651605.1 uncultured Pirellulales bacterium
ATCCATATAATCTTTCACTACAGCATCGTCAAAAATATCTGAATCAAAACAGCTTTGGCCGTTAGAATCCAGCTCCAGACCCAACTGTCCGGGCAATAAAAAAGTATCAATGACGTTTATGAATCCCTTCGCCTTGGAGATAAGCAGACTGCTGAGCTGCGACCTGACCGATGTAACCGTATAATCGCCCATCAGTGAGCCGGCAGTCTTGGTCGATTCATTATAATCGGTTTTTTCGCCAATGTATGAAATAACCTGATTGTAAGCATCGACCATAGCGGTTAGTTTATCCTTAACCGCCTGGATGTTCCTTGTCAGGGTGACTTTTATTCCTGTTTCATCGGTCGTGTCATGCAGATGCAGCGTAACGCCGTTGATTACATCATCGATTGTATTGGAGCTTCTGTTTATCCAGCCGTCCGGAGGATAGCCGTCAACCCTGATTTGGCTGTCGTTGGCCGCCTGTGTTTGTATAAAGTCATCCTGTGTAAAATCGGCAAGCGATGCAGTTGTGCTGCCGCCTTCTGTCAGTACACTCATAACTGGCAGAGTCAATTCTGCGGATGAGCCGTTTGAATGATAAGTCAAATTGACAGACAGGCTGCTTGTTCCTGAGGTAGTGTCGGTTAATATGATTTTGCCGTTTTTTAGAGTTGCCACAGCAGCACCGGCAAAGGCATCGTTGATTTCGTCGATTAGATGGCTCAGCTTGGTATTGCTCGTGATGCTCAGATTAACCGCTGTTATGGCGTTGCCGTCATGGTCGGTGCCGGTGATTTCAATAACTTCGCCGCCCTGCAGAGGACTTACGCCGAACTGGTCAAGGTCGGTAATGTGTGTGCTGAGAGTCGCATCGTCACCGTCAACGCTCAGCTCGCTCTGTGCCTGCCAAACCTCGGTACTGCTTGAGTTGACGGAGATTTTATAATCCGCCCCTGCGTCATTGCCGTTCAGAACCAGATGATATTTATCATTGTAATATAATAAGCCCGCCGTTACGCCCGGATTATTAGCATCATTATTTATTAGACCGACCAAATCCTCAAATGTTGTTGTGGTCGTGGTTGTTATTGCCGTTTCTTTGTTATTGTACGAATAAATAAATGTCCCCTGACCTACATAATCCTCTGCGTATTTCAAGCCGTCTGTCTGCACCCATTGTTCTGCGTTGGCCAGGCGATTTACAATAACCGTATGATTGCCTTCGACAGCATCTGATGCTGCCTCTGCGGTTACAATATCAGAATCGCTGGTTTTTGTCGAAAAGCTGCGGAGCTTGCCGGAGTCGGAAAGTTCGCCAATGGAGCTTTGCAAGCTGGTCAGTTTAGTCTCCAGAGTATTAAGGTCGTCCTGTCTTTCTGTCCAGACTTCCTTTCGCTGCTCATAGAGTTTTTTCTGATTGCTTTCTATTTCCAATAGCCTAGAAATCAATGTAGATGTATCAATTCCGCTTAAAAGCCCGGGAAGGTTTATAGTTGACATTTTATGCCTTTCTCATTGCCTTTTGTCATTCAATACAAAGCCCTCTAATAAGCAGAATATCATTTCTTTGCCATATATGCAAAGATGTCTATGTAATTCGAAAAGTTTCAGATATTGCTGCGATATGTCCCTATCATTTTCGTGCCTTTGCGAATCGTATTCAGTTGTCTTTCAGTTTCCTGCTTTTGTGCTGTTATAGCCAGTTGTAATTGCTCGTACAGTTTTCGCAGATGTTCCCGCTGTTTTGCAAATAGCTTTAGTTTCAGTGTCCCTTTCTGACTGATACTGCTGACAAGCAAATTAGTCTGTTCGCATAAAGCCTCGATATGTTTGCCGGTCGCATCACCCTGTTTAAATATCTCTGTCTGCATCGTCAGCAGATGTTGAAGCTGCTCTATCTGATGTGTCTGTTCTTTTGCAATAACATTCATTACGAGTTTGCTCCTGCATATTTATCACGGGCGAGCTTGTGCTCGACTTCTTCGAGCAAAGAGACGGCGTCCTTGTGATTTGCGTCGAGTACCAGGATGTCCAGAAGAACCTTTTTAGCGTCCTCAAGTTTGTTGTCTTTCATATAAAGAGCGGCCAGCGGGTACATAACCGAAGTGTCACCCGGATGCATATCGAGATATGATTTCAGATAGTAAGTGACTTTTTCAAAAGAGCCCATCTGGCAGGATGTCTGAAAAAGCCCCAGAAGACCTATTAAATTATCCGCATCCAGCTCCAGACATTTCAGAAACATATCGAAAGCCTGCGGGTAATTGCATTTTTGCTGCTCGATGAGCCCCAGTCCCAGATATGCCCTGGCACAGTTCGGCCCCAGCCTGCAGGCAACACGAAAAGCCGTCTGGGCGTCCTCGAGCTGGTTCTGCTGCAGGCAAACCACGCCCATTCCCACGTAAGGTCCCGGCTCATCGGGGCAAAGATTGGCGGCCTTGTCATAGCATTGCTGAGCCTGCCTGAAATTGCCGACGACAGTATGACAATCGCCTAATTCCTGCAAAAGCTCATAGTGCTGTTTTGAATCGTGCTGCAGGTCGGTGTTATTTTCCGTTATGTCCATAATAATTCCTGTCTTTATGTTCCTGAAATTTGCATTGCTGTCCCTGATGGGAAATGCTGCTTTTCGAGTATGTTTTTTGCATGGTTGAGTAATTCGATGGCACAATCGAATTTATTCTCTGTGTGTTTTATTTTTGCCTCCAGCATAAGCATCTCCACAGTCGGCTGATGCTGATTGAGCTGATGACACAACTGAGCAGCCGTATCGGTTTTGCCGGCCCTGAAAAAAGCATTTGCGGCCTGTCTTTTCATCCAAAGCTCATTCCCGTAATTTTGACCGATATAATTGTATGTCTGTGCTGCCTGCAGCCAGTTTCCTTCTTTAACAGCCAGTGATGCGATAGTAAGTAAATTATCGCATCGCAGAGCGGCATCTTCAAATTTCGTTTTTTTTAGGGCAATTCCGTACGATTCGAGAGATTCCCGGACCGGCAGATGCGGGTTTTTTTTTCTTGCTGCCAGCAGGTCACTTTTTTCCACCACAACCGACCAGAGAGCATTTGTTGCTCCCTCAGGTTCATATCCCAACTTGCTGCCGGGCGGACTGTGTATCAGGGCATAGAGCGGATTTTCCAGCCAAAAGTCTTTTACCGGAAACCCTGCCGGAGCTATCGCAATATATCTGCCCTGGCACTTTTCGAGGGCGGCATCGACCTGCGTTGGATAAAAGGATAATTGAACAGCGGTGTCACGGGCTGAATTTGTGTATGTTTGCGATTCAAAAGCAGGCAGGTAAATCAGATAAGGATAAAAATTGCATTGGCGGATTAAATTCATAGTGACATACATTTGTTTATCAGGGCTGTCAGCAATCAGGATAATAGACAAATCATCGATTTTGGGCCAGGGTTTGGCTGGTCTGGTGGTGCGTATTGTCAGAAAGTTTTCAGCGTACTCTTTTTTATCCTTGCGCTGCTGTACGGAGATTCTGTCACTTTCGCCGACCGGTTCATAATATTCGCCGGTAATTCTGCAGACGTGGTGAAAATCAGAAAAGAAAACCAGCCGTCTGGTCATATCCCAGTCAATCAGTAATTTGAGTTTTTCATTATAAAGGCCGGTCTTTTCAAGCAGGTCCTTGCGGTGCATCAGGCAGACGTGCAGGACGTGATTGAAATACAGCATAAAAAATCTGTCGAAGTCGCGGCTGACTTCCACTTTTTTGCTCAGCACATGCCGGATTTTATCGGGAGCAATTCGGCAGGATACCTTGTAAAAGTCACTGTAAGCGACCTGACAGTCGGTTTGCCTCTCAAGAGCTTCAACCAATGTCCCGATATGGTCTGGATAGTAAATGTCGTCGTCGTCAAGGTAGGCGATATATTTGCCTTTGGCCAGGCCTAATGCCTGGTTGAGCGAAAATGCCTTGCCCCGATTTTCTTTTCTGTCGATAAATTCAATTCTGTCGTCGTTGAACGATTTAACCAGTTCGCTTACGTCCTGTCCGCCGTCATTGACAACGATAATCTGCAGATTTCTGTAGGTTTGGCGCAGGATGCTGGCCAGTGCCTGCTGTAAATAGACCGGCCTGTTAAAGGTCGGGACAAGCACGCTGACTAATGGGCCGTTATTGTTCTGATTATCCTGTAACATCGTTAAGAGCAAACAGGCAAGCCGTTCTCCTGATAATTCGATATTCTGCCGTTACTGCCGAAAGATGTCCCGCTATGCTGCTGATTTATCTCGGCTTCAAATCGGGTAAATATTTCATTGATTTTTTGGAGCTGGTTTTTGATTGGGTATCTATGCTCGATGAAGCAGCGATATTTTTGCGGCTCATAGTCCGGTGACAGGACTTGCCGGCAGAATTCCTCCGATATATTGAAAATATGCTCATTCGGAAATATCTGGTCGGCACCTGGGAAATTGTGTATGACGGGCTTCAGGCCGCAGGCCATTCCCTCCAAAATACCAACAGGATGGCCTTCACCGATTGAGGTTGAGACTATAAAACTTTTGTTCTGCAGCCAGGCATTCACATCTTTCTGCCAGCCGTCAAAAAATACAACCTCGGCAAGCCCAAGAGTATCTACCATATATCTGACGTACTGTTCGAGCATTGCATCCTGAAAGTTGCCCGCAACGAACAGCTTATACTCTTTGTCTATATAATGCAGCTTTTGCATGCACTGCAAAAGGAACATTGGGTTCTTTCTCATATTCATATAGCCTATACAGGCCAGATTTTTGCCGCGAGGTCTTTCGACAAACCCGAACTTGTCGAGATTGACTCCGTTCTGGATTGTGTAAAGCTGTGTGCGGGTTTCTATATCCGGCACCTGTTTGAGCAGCGCATCTTTGACAAAGGTATTGCCGACCGTGACGAGGCAGTCTATATTTTCCCATCGAACCTGGCTCGGCCAGTTGCTGTATGCTTCATACCTGTGAAGCCGGATAATATTTTTGCAGACCTTTGTTTGTCTTGAGCCGATTACTGCAAGGTCACAGCACCATTCAAACCAGGATATGTCACTCCATCGCATCAGCTCGAAAAGCTCTTGCTGTGTTCTGCCGTTAAAAAGGCGCACCTCGAAACGCTGCTTTGTGAATTCGATGATATCGTTGAGGAATTTCATATCGTTCGAGCCGCAGAAAAAGGCGATTTTCGGTCTTTTCGAACGGATGACATCGAGCATCGGCAAAAGAATCTGCTGTCCGGGGCAGATTTGCAGAGAACGCAGCAGCATTTCCACAGCGCAGGCCATATCGGCTTTATTAAGAAATATATTGGCGGCTCTGTTCAGCACATCCACATTCAGGACGGACGAACGCTCCAGATTGTCAAAGAGCCGCACCGCCTCGTCCGCTCTGCCCAGCGTAAGATAAGCCTCTACGAGATTCCACATTATCTCAGTCGAGTCGGGCTGCATAGTGAATGCTCTGAGGAAGTATTCAACAGCTTCCTCGGTACGGCCCAGGCAGTGAAGTATTGCGCCTGTATCGTTCAATACTTCTGCACTGCCGTCGGTTTGTTTGAGAAACTCCCGCATACAGTCCAGAGCCTGCTCATACCGGCCGGCCTGGGCCAGCTCCAGAGCCGCATCGTAGCCCTGCGGCTGCTCAAAGGCATCCGATTTTTTTTCAAGTGTCATTTGTTTTTCCCCAATTTAATCATGGCGGCACATTTTTCACTGTCACCGATTATTTAATACAGCGAGCAAATTCTGTACCGCAGCTTCATACCGGCAAATAAACCCAAAACTGACGATTAAGCGTTGCGGCCTGTATAAATATCAAACAGTTATGCTAACAACAGCTAATCCAGATAATCCAGTAGCGAAACAGACATAAGTTTTCCAGCCACCGACAGAGACATCTGATACAGCGTTTCGGCGCGTGACAAATCCACCGCTATTTGAGCAATATCGGCATCCTGCAGGCCGGCAACCTGGTCGTCGGCGTTATTTTTCTGGTTCTCCAGGCTGGTCTTGAGATTGTCCAGAAGTGCTATTTTTGAGCCTGTTACCTGCTGGTTCTGGACAAGAAGGCCACGAATCTCATTAATCATATTCAGAGTTGTGTCCTGAAGCTGCGACAATTCGGCATCTGAAAGTCCCTGGTTATTCTTGAGAATATCCCGTATGCCAATCAGAGCGCCGAACAGGTCATAAGTTCCCGGCGTACGCACAAGTCCGACTCCTGCGCCGGTAATAGCGGTAGTATCGACATAAAGAACCTCGCCTGTCTGCGAGTTGGTAACCGCAAGGTTGGTGTTGGTGCCGTCGGTCTGGAAAGTTGACAGACCACCGTCAATCGAAAGAGTATAATTGCCCGCAGAGCCGCTTATCGTCAGCCAGATGTCACCCTTAACGCTCGATGTGCCGGTGCCGGCTTTGGCGCCGGTGTTGCCAAAGAAAACAGGCTCACCTCGGTCGTTAGAACTGAAGATGCTGCTGCCTGCCTGAAACAACGAAAATTTTAAGTCATCGGCCAATTCTATTTGCCGGCTGTCTCCGCTGCCCTGGTATATTACCTTTGTTATTTCACCATCGGTTCGCTGTGCCAGATAGGGCTGTGTTGACGTACTGCTGCCGCCGAAGATTGACTGTCCCATATATTTGGTATTGGCCAGCGCAAGCATTTGTTCGAGTATATCGTTTATTCCGTTGGCGGTTCTTTCTCTTGCATCCCTGCTGTAAGTGCCGCTTATAATCTGCGTAAGGAGTGTCTGCGCCTGAGTCAGACTCGATGACATATCCTGAACAACGGTTGTGGAAAAATCCAGTGTGCTGATTACATCGGACAGATTATCAATATAGTTGCCCAGAGTCCTTTGCTGAGTATTAAGCCCCAGAATCTTATAGGCTGCTGTAACATCGTCGCAAGGCCGATTAACTCGCGAGCCGGTGGAGACCTGCTCCTGCAGCTTGGTCATCGCTCTGGTCTGAACCGCCAGAGCAAGGCTGACATTATTATAGATATTATTCAACATTCCGCTCATCTGATATTCCTCGATTGAAATATCAAAAATTAAAAATCAAAATTGCGGAGTCCTGCCCAGCACTGGGCGGGACGACT
>CAZYWY010000089.1:0-7062 GCA_964651605.1 uncultured Pirellulales bacterium
TAAGAACATGAGCTGAGTTTATATGCTCAGCGCATTAAATATTCACAATCAGTATTACTTTTCTTTTCCCAAGATGGCCATATTATTCAATAACGCATCGAGCGATTTCGATGCTCTTGATTTCATCACCAGACCCATTACAGGAACGACTACAGGCAAAGGGGCAAGTATCGCAAACAATTGGTAAGGCCAAACCTTCTGATGATTACGAAGAATCACTCCGAATAACACCAGAAAGAGAAGAAACATACCAATCATAAAAACAACAAGATATTTAACTGCTTTCCAAACTCCGCCGAATTCAGCCTGGATTGAAAGCTCATTATTCTCTACGGAAATAGCTACTTTCGAGATGCCATATATAGGGTCTTGTCCTTTCGTCGGGAGGGTATTTGGACCTGTCAGCTCCATATAATCATCGGCATTTTCAACTATTGTAAAACCGTGCGGCATAAGAGTAGTTCTGGCAACCTCGAAGGCCTTATTTACATTTCCATTAAAAGATATTGTTTTTTCATAGCTCATAGAAACTGCTGCTCCAGGGTTTTGTTGGAAATACCTATTTGATGAAGTAACCAGAAACTCTCCAACTGCCATCCTTGTCCAACATTGGCGTGACGGTTTCAATCGCAGAGCTTTTATTTTTGAACGAGGTTGTGAATTGGATTACCACGTATTGGCCAGCTGGTGCGCCAGGGGCGGAAGTTGTGTATTGCTTAGACTTAACTACTCTGGATATCTGTGCGCCCAGGGGAACTCTGGCAGCTTTCATTGCCTTTTCCCATTCGTCCTTAGAAATCGCATTCCTGAAATACTCGGCACTTTGTTCCCAACTCTCGCTGTACTGTCCTTCATCAACAAGATTCAGCCACTTTTGTGCTGCATCAATGGCAGCCTTTTCAGCGGCAGGGTTACTTTCAGGAGTCTTAGAACATCCTGAGACACTCAAAAGCATACCAACTATACAGAGACATAGCTTAGACCTCATTTTAGATTTTCCTTTCTTGTACAATTAATGATTATTCAGTCTGTATAAAATATCAAATACAGACCGCCTCTTTCTGTATAAAAAGTTCCCGTTGCTTCTTTCCACTTTTTAATACTCTTCTTTCACAAAACCGTCATCTACGCATCTGTAGTTTTTTCGGGTTCCTTCTTGCCCACCCGGGTCTGGCTCAGGGCGGCCAAACCGCCGATTGCACCGAGATTCATAGTCTCCAGGGCAGAGCTGGGGACAATAATCATCGAGCCTTTTTCTTTGAGGCCCTCGAATAACATATTCATCCCTCGCAGGTGCATCGCACCCGGATTGGATTCGTATTGTTTGGCAGCCTGGGCAAATTTCTCGGCGATTTCGGTCTCGGCAGTTCCCAAAATAATTCGTGCCTGCCTTTCCCGTTCAGCCTGGGCCTGCTTGGACATTGCATTTTCGAGGTCTTTCGGTATGACAATATCGCGAAGCTCCACCGATTGAACAGAAATACCCCAGGGATTTGTCTTTTCATCGAGGATTTCACGCAGTGTATTGCCGAGTTTGCCGCGGTGGGTGAGCATCTCTGCCAAATCGTGTGTCCCGATGATGTCACGCAGTGCGGTCTGAGCCGACAGAACGATTGCCATATAATAATCTGCCAATTCGAGGATGGCCTTTTTTGCGTCCCATACCATCCAGAAACAAATCGCATCGACATCGACTGGCACGGTGTCTTTGGTCAGAGTTGATTCGGAGTTGAAATCCGTCGCCCGAATTCGCATATCCACAATTCTGGTTACGCATTCGACAATCGGGATGATAAAAAATATTCCGGGCCCTTTCAGGCTGTTGAATTTACCCAATCGCAGGACGACCGCACGCTCCCACTGATTTGCTATTTTCAACGCAAACAGTACATACAAGGCCGGCAAAATGGTAATCACCAAAACCGGAATATTATAAGTCAACCAGTCTTTTGTAATCAGCCGATTTACGATGAAACCTGCCGCCAGAATAATTAAAGCAGCCAGAACGGCCACAACATCTATCGGCATCTGAAACTTGTGGAGACTTTCCACATAAGCAGTGGTAAGTGATTTAGTTTTTTCCTTTTTCTGTTTCTGCATTGCTTATTCTCCTTTCCAAATGGTTTGCTATTTCTTTAAGTGTAATGTTATATTGATGCCCTCTGGCAACCAGCTCATCGCATATTTGCCTTAGCATTCGGTCTTTTTCCGAGTCTGTGATTTCCACCGTTTTACCGGCAACAAAGGTGCCGGTACCCTGCTGAGTATCCAAAAACCCCAGAATTTCCAGTTCCGAATAGGCCTTTCGCACGGTATTGGGGTTTAATTCGAGCTGCACAGCCAAGTCTCTGACCGTCGGCAGTTGCTCGCCCGGTAAAAGATATTCCGAGGCGATGCCATAGCGAATCTGGTCAACAATCTGACGGTAGAAAGGTACACCGCTTTTTATATCCAGTTTGAACTCAATCATCAACAACTCCCGAACAACAAGACAAACTATTAATACTATATATATCTATTACACTATTAGTATAGTACATTAGATTTTATATTGTCAAGAAAAAATAAAAATATTTTCAAAAAAATGTTTCAACAATTACCCCCTCAGGTTCGCTTTAAACATAAATGTCTTATCGAAATCTATTTGAGAAAAATATCAGGAGTATTTCCGTGAACGGACAGAAAGTAAAAAACGTAGCCAAAATTGAGCTTTATGAGCAGATACGAGCGGAAAAGACCGAAATCCGCCATCTGAAACAGCTTTTTGTTCTATATCGCTCAGCCGTCAGCGGTACCGGCACTGCTGATTCACTTGAAATTAAAGAGTCTCTGCAAAACCTTATAACGGCCATCTCTGAATTGCCGCCCAAATCCCGACAGGCAATAACTCTTATATGTATTGGCGGCTTGAACCCCAAAAAAGCAGCAGATTTGATAGGATGCGATTACCATGCATTTCGCAATCGTCTTTCATACAGTCGTAAATTAATCCGTAAAAAGATGGGAAAATTCTTGTATTGTAAGTAACTGCAAAATAAGGATTTATATGATTGAGAAAAAAATATTTAAAAAATGAAAAAATTCTTTCGGGCGCAACCCCCCTTTTTTGCCCTTTATATATAGAAGAACTTTATTTTTCGTGAAGTAGATGCATTATTTTACAGTTTTGGGCATCGCTCTGAGAAAGGAGCTTTTCAATATGTTAACCCGTAGAAAAACTTATTCTATGTTAGCACTATTTATAAGTTTATTTTGTACAAACTATGCCTTGGGATGGCAGTGGGGAGATGATATAACCGTGCAAGGTTTTACTTGGGATGACATTCGCATAGTATATCAGGGTTTTCCTTATGTAGATGACGCAGATGGAAATAAGGTAAAATACTGTTATACAAAAAAAGTTTTCGTTTTTAATAATTTGGAAGCAAGTCATGTTAGTACAACCACGAATGTTAAACTTCCTCATTATCATTTCAAGGATGATTGGGGAAATGGAACTATGGCTACATCTTCGCAGGCAGATGCATACTACAATGCCAGATTTTACTGCCCTATTATCACTTATTTAACAGAGGATACTACATCAAATGTTGACAATTGCTTCTCTTATGCTAGTCGGTATTCATTTTTGGGAACTTATAATTACGCCTTTGATGATTACCTTTTGTCTGTATATACTGTTGTAAATACCGATGCATACGTCGTTTCACCTAAAAGCAACGTTAACATATTGGGATATGCTTCTATATCACAATGATTACGTGGCATTCCACGCTTCAGGTGTCTATGATATTTCTTCTGGTTATCCAAAATCAAAATACTGGAAATGGGGTGGAAGTGGTATATATATGATATTCGACATTTATGATTTTAGTACGCCAATGGCTGTTGGTTCTGATATATGTGGTGCATCGATTGATCAGCAAGGTTGGACTTGGGTTTGGGGAGGCGCAGGATGGGATGGAGATGTATACCGACATAATCCGTAATAGTAAAATTTCCATGCCCTTACAGTCGCGGGAATCTATGTGATATAACAGTCGTTAATTACATTTTGAAAGTTAGGCAAAAAAATAAATATTGTTTTTAGTTGAAAATCACGAATATTATAATAATAACAATAAGATTCATTAAGTGAAGGAATAATTCAAAATCTATTGTTAAGTAAGCAGAAAGTACTTTATGTATTTCAATCGATTGTCGAAAAAACGCATTATATATTTTGCCGCGATGATTTTCGCAGTTCTATTTCTGGCTTTGGTTATTTTGTTTATTTCTAAGAGGAAAACAAACAAAATTTCCAATATAAGTACAATAAGTATTACAACCGAAAATAAATCACTCAAAGAAGCTCCAGAGTTAACTAACCCTATGAAAAGTAATGATTTGGAAGCGAGCAATGATAAATACTTAACACAATTGCAGAATGAAGATATTCAGCTTGCTTCCAAACAAGCAGATGCATTAGCGAATGTGCCGGTGATTAAGTGGCAAAATGATTTACTTACGAATGTCAGAAGCGAGGATATCAATCAAACAATAAAAAATATACCGAACTTCGATGACACTATTATGGCCATGTCCAGTCTTGCTAACATTCTTGCTCCTAGTGCATTCTATACTCAATATGTTACTCGTCTGACGCGTGTAAGGAAATTATATGCGATTGCTCAGAAAAATCCTGACCTTATTATTCCCGGTTTAAAGAGAATACATCAGGATTCATTAACGGAATGGCCTGAGGCAGCTAAAAAGCGTGTTGAAGACTATAAAAATGGTAACACGAAACTTTCGGAGCCGGATGCGTACCTGAAATGTTCAGATTACTGCCTTGCGGCCACATATCTGTTGGCAGAATTTGGAGATTATGATTCATTACCACTTCTATCGAAGCAATATAAGATTCATCATTCACCGCCATATCAATTTCCAGGTCCGGTCCAACCTGCCATAACATTTTATGCAATGCATCGATTAGTAAGCACTTATCCACGTGACAAATTATCAGCAGAGGCTATAAAAGCACTCGATGAATATCTTGATGCAGCCAAAGAATTAGTACCTCCTCCGAAACAACTCGAGGTAACGGTCTGGGACTCGTATTATGTGGGATCCGACCCTCGTGTGACTGTCCTCGGGGTTAAAGACGAAATTCTCAGAAGTCAAAAGACTATGATGATGCCTCTCTACCCAGAGAACTTCATAATGAAAGATATTGCTGAAATACAAAATGAGAACGGTGACATATCTTATAATAAATTAACAGAATTTACTTCCAAGTTAGATTCCTCAGCAAAATCAGAATTTATGAAGAAGTTACAAAATATAAAAATGGAGGACGGGAATGGTTTTAAATCTAAGCAATTAGATGAACTTTTCAATAAGCTCGATGCCTTTGTTCACATTGTGTACCCAACTCAAGGAAATTCTTCTCAATAATCTCAACAACACAATAAACTACTGCAAGGCCGTATTTTTTGTCCGGTTACGAACAACACAGGAATTTTGTAACAGCACCTTTTCCACCTTTATAACGATGCGGAAGCCGAGGTAGGGGGCTTTTGTTGCATAGCGTAAGTGAAGAGCAATACGAAGACCGGCAGTTCATTTCTCTGTTCATCCAGCCGCCGCCTATTATGTTAGAATGGGCTGATCCCGAATATATCAAACTGGATGAACTCAATTTGAGGGGGAGCGATATACCATTGTTTCCCTAAAAATAAAATTTTTTTCCGCTTACTTTTATGATTTTTTTGATATATACTTTGCACTTAACAGAAGAGAAAATATAATAAAGGTCCTGAAGCAATAAACTCAAAAAGGAGAACGACAGATGAGCCAGAATGGAACGGGTCATAACAATTTGCTGGATACGACCGACTGCCTTGAGGCTGTCGGCGTGTTTAAAGGATGGAAAAATATATTTTTCTTAGTGGTTTTTATCTGCCTGTTGCTGACACAGGCCTGCTTTTGGCTGGTGGATATCGGCATAGTTTCCATACCATCGAAAAGTTCAAATACTCCAACAACCGTCAGCAGTACAACACCGGCGACTCCCTCAGAGCCTAACCTGACGATAGCACAGATAGCACAACCAAATGAGCCTGCTGATGCAAATGCTTTACCTGCTGATGCAAATGCTTTAAAGGAGAAAAAAACGGAAAACTTCATCCTGAAGATTATATCCGACCGTCTGGTTTGGGTATTGAAATTAGTTGATGTAGTGCTAATTCTGGCTGCAATGCTCTATATGCTTACAATGCTCATTGCCCTGAAAATCTCCCTGGTGGGCAGACTCGGCGGAATCAATCATATCACGCGGGCGTTTTTCCTGTCGCTGTTTATGCTGCTCCTGCTGTTGCCCTGGCAGAAAATCTTCGGTGACACTGTCGTCGGTGCGGTATTTACTGCCGGTGCAATCACTAACGCAGCTTCACTGAAAGCCGGCGGCATATTCGAAAAGACCCTTTATTATATGCGGTTCAGCGGCTACAGCGTCATAATCCTGCTTCTGCTGGTTCTGGCACAAATCCGCAGCAGCCGATGGGCAGGGGCAATCCTGCGAAGGCTCGAAATAATATAAGCCAAAGCACGGAGATTCGATATGCCGCAGATTGAACGTGTCGGAATTTCGCTTGAAAAGGACTTATTGTCGGCTTTCGATGGGTTTATAGCCGGGCAGGGTTACGGCAACCGCTCTGAGGCCATACGCGACCTAATCCGGCAGCAGCTTAACCAGCAGCAGCTTGAAAATCCCAAAGCAAAAGCGGCCGATTCGCTCATTGAGCTTCAGCATTCGCACACACACTCCTGCCGGCCGCAGATAATATCATCTCTGCACGTCCACCTCGATGAGGATTACTGTCTGGAAATCATCGTCCTGAAAGGCCTGGTCAGCGAGATTAACAAGCTCGGCGAGCATATCCTTAGTATGAAAGGCGTCAAACTTGGACGCATCCACCTGGTAACAACCTGAATAATTAGATTGCATAATTGTTTAGCCCTGCCATTTATGGCGGGGTTTGTTACATATTTTAGCCCCGTCATTTATGGCGGGGTTTT
>CAZYWY010000090.1:0-7052 GCA_964651605.1 uncultured Pirellulales bacterium
GCGTATGCTTCATAAGCGGCTATTTGCTCAGCAGCGGCAGACCATCGCTTGAATTCGAGGACAAGCCGGGCATAATCAAGGCGCACCTGGGGTTTAATCTCAGCAATTCCACTGTTCAGCGCACTTACGAGAAATTCATAAGTTGCTCCCTTTTCCGGGCTGTCTGTGAAGAGCCGTGCAAGATTATAAGAAAGCCAGGCAAAATCCATATCCATAGGCCATGGAGGAGCCGAAGGCTTCAGTGCCTTGAGCTTCTGGTACGCTTCATATAGTTGCATAACCGCCGTTTTGCGGTTTCCTCTTGCCAGTTCAAGCATTCCCTGCCATTTCAAACTTTCGGTTGTTTCACTGCTGCCGGTGAGCTGTTGAATTTCCTGTACAGCTTTTTCCGCACCGGAAAGTAATTTCGGATTTATGTTATCCACAGAATTATTAAAAATCAGCTCGATGTACGAATTCGCAAGCAGAGTGCATAGTTGTAATCTGTTAGCCAGCCGAACCGGACGCCGCGGGTCTGGAATATCCTGCGCCTGCGGCAAAGTCAGTGCTTTTTCCGCTGTTTCAATTGTCTTTTCAATATCAGCAGAGCGTTGGTAAATAGAATATCTGCGAAAATACAACTGACAAAGGCCTGATTTATAAGTAACATTCTGGTCGTCAAGGGCCGTCGCTTTTTCGAGTGCTTCAATGGCGGCATCGAGTTTGGCGGGCCCCGCACAGGATGAATACGCCAGTTCAAAATCGGATAATGCTGCGTAAGCCTCGGCACTTGAGTTGAATCTGTCTGTCAGCTTCAGATAATTTGGTTCGAGGGCTTCGATTTGTTCCTTCTGAAGTTTGGCCTCTGCCTTTTTGGCCAGGGCAAGCCTGAATTTGAGCAGATTTATCTGTGCCGCCGGATTGTTTGGTGCAATATCCACAGCCCGGCTCAGCAAAGTCTGCGCCTGTCGGAACGCTGAATCTCTTTCGGAATAGTTGC
Source organism: uncultured Pirellulales bacterium (assembly GCA_964651605.1). Classification (GTDB taxonomy): domain Bacteria; phylum Planctomycetota; class Phycisphaerae; order Sedimentisphaerales; family Anaerobacaceae; genus JAFGPS01. Next base: position 980 of record CAZYWY010000090.1, read on the forward strand.
CCTTTAATGCAAGTGCTTCCCCCTTAGCGATAATCGCCAGTGCCGAATGCCAGTAAGCATCAATATTATTCGGCTCTAACTTCAATGCGCTGTTCAAATCATCAATGGCCCCGTTGAGCATTTTTTCCTTGTTGTCTGCTGCGCCGAGACCGGCCAGTTCGATGGCAGCCCTGCCCCGCTGCGTATAAACATAAGTACCGAGATATTGCGGACCAGTTTTATCCAGTTCCAGCGAGCGGATATTCCAGTCTGCCAGATTTTCCTTCAGCAACCCGCCGCCGGATGCCTTGGCTATTTCGAGAAGTTCCGAGGCCTGCTCATAAATCTGCTGCCAACTGCTGTTGTCGCCGCTTTGTCCGAGTATATTGAGGTATCTAAGCCGGCCATAACGTGCCGTGACATTGTTCGGGTCGATTGTGGTGATTTCATCCCAGCAGCCCAGTACGAAAGGCCACTGCCCATTCTCCAGATACATATCGACCATCTTAAACAGGATTTCCTGCCTGAGCGGATTTGTTTTTGCCCGGCTGTACGCGCTCCAGAAACAGGCTCTGGCCTTGCTGTAGAGGCGTTCTTTTGTATGTTCATCAGCGGCACTGCGGCCCTCGGATAGTGCTGCCTGGGCTTCTTTGATGAATTGCTCCGGCGTGCGGTTCAGATACCGAATCACAACAAAAGCACCGGCTGCAATAAGTGCAAAAAAAACCGCTCCTGCCAAAGCAGCTTTTATATTTAATCTCTTATATCCCATAAAAAACTCCAGAGACAGGCATAAATTTTTTATATCCTATCCCCTAATCCCTATCCCCTAATTCGGCCAGTGTTCATTCTCCAGCACCGGTAAAATTACAGACATCAGATTTTCGGCGGCTTTGACGGCCTGCTCTTTGTCGGGGGCTTTTTTAGAGCAGTTAAAGGCCAGCTCCACTTTGGAAAAATATGAATATTTCTGAAAAATACTCCTGTTAAGAGCTATACGGGTCTGCTCTCTGCCGCCGCTGTAGCTGTTGTTGACTCTGAAAAAGTAAATTACCGGAAATTGCCTGCTGCCTGAGCCGGGGTCGGAGTTTTTGTCTGCGAAGATTAGTTCTTTTGCCGGTATTTTTCTCTGAAAGCCGTCGCCGTTGTCTATCGTTAATGTCACGCTGTCGCTGCTGAGCTGCTCAAAGCCGCTTCCGGCATAACATTCCTCCGGCACGTGAGGGACTTTGTCGGCACTGCCGTAATAGGTGATGAACAAAGTAAATTTGCCGGCGGGACTTTCTGCCGCCCGGCTGTCCTCCATAATCCACAGGATATACTGCTCGGTGCCGAGCGATTTGACTATTTCGGGGTTTTCAATTTTGAGTTTATTTTGAGGCTCTATTTTATAAGGAGCTAATGATTTCTCATCCAGCAAATCGAGGGTTCTTTTCACCGGCAGCGACTCTTTTTGCAGAGACAGACCCAACCGATTGACAGCTAAACTGCTGCCGATGCCGCCTGCTGCCAGCACTGCAACGCACAGCAGAAAAGCCGGCTGAAGGTAAATTCGGATTGTTTCTGTCTTGTATTTCATTAAATCCCCTGTTTGCGGACGATAATATCCGGTATCGGTGCGTCACGATGTTCGACGAACAAGTTCGACATAAACCACGCAAGAAAACCATACAAGCCCAAGGCCAGCGGCAGCATCGCCAGTCCCAGCGCATCGTGGTAGATGCCCTGAGCGTATTTTGCTCCTGCCAGGACGTAAATAAATCCGGTAATAGTAACCCGCACGATATTGCAGAATATAGCAATCGGGATAGTGCTGAGGATTAGAATAATTCTCTGCCAGGCCGGCCTGTAATGCAGATACGCCATCGCCGCACCCAGTGCCACAAACGCCATCAGAAGCCGCATTCCGCTGCAGGCTTCGGCGACATCGAGCGAAGGTTCGAGCTGCTGGCCGTTGTATATAATATCTATGACCGCACCTCTTGCGACGGCCTCAATTCCGCCGGCCAGATTCAGCATCGCTGCTGCCGCCTCTGCCGCCCACTGCCGCATCGGGGCAGTTATTGTTTTATACATTCGCTCAGGCAGGGGCAGGGCAAAAAGCAGAAATGCGATGGGCAGGGCGGTAGAACGCAGAAGAATCCAGCCGCCCAGCAGCAGCATAATAGAAGCCAGAGATGCGAGCATCGAGAGCGACCGGAAATACGCCCAGCCTGAAGGGCTGACCGTGTTGAATATATAAAACAAAATTGAGCAGACCAATAGGAACAAGCCGATGTAGTTTTGAGTTTTGAGTCTTGAGTCTGTAGTCTTTAGGCTGAGTTTCAGCAGTTCAAATTTTTTCTGATTGACGAAGTATAAACTGAAAAGCGGTATTAAAAAGCCGTGCGACCAGTTGCTGTCATAAAGCCACTGGTGGATAATGCTGCGGATTGGCTTCTGGAACAGAAAAAGGAAAAACCCTGTGATTATGAGTATTTTGATAAAACGGTGCGGACCGAGCTGTCGCCAGAGCATCTGCTTGTCGGGGGTTTGGGCTTTCATATTTTCAGAACCAGCCCGGCACGGGGTTGTTATAGAAATCTCTGTCGGCAAAATTGCGGTCATAGACAAAGCCGAATCCATAAGTGGCCCTGAAGGCATTTCGCAGGACAGCTTTCCATCTTGAGGTTGCATCTGTCCCGACGTTAATCATATCGTTTGGTTTGATAAAGAAGTCAGGCTGCTCTCCGTTAAAGATTTTATCCAGGTCAACCATTACGATTTCTTCTCTGTTTTTGCCGATTCTCCTGATAACTTCGCACCTTGCAGGCGAGGCCAGTTGTCCCAGTCCACCGGCGGCTGCAATTGCCTGTTTTAATGTCATAGGCTGGTTCAAAGGTATCCAGCCCTGGCGGTTAACGTGACCCATAATGTAAAATAAACCGGTAACATCGACCGGCACGAATATTGTATCGCCCGGTTTTATCACTATGTTATATCGCCGGTCGCCCGCAAAGAGCCTCTCCGCAGGTATCTTTATCAGGCGGGTTCTGGCACCCTGTTCAGCCGGCACTGCAACAGTCGTCACCTGCTCCGAAGGCGGCGAGGGCAATTCGAGATTCGGCGGGCTCTGTCCGCCGGAGGGCGGCGGAAGTGCCTGTTTGGCTGTGCCAACCTGGACGGGAACCCATCTGCCGTCTCTGTAAATCCATTCGATATAACCTTCTTCTTGTCCATTATCGGTGGTCTTCTGCAAAACCGAGTTCCGGTCTAAATCCTGCTGTTCAGCATTTTGCTGCGGCTGTATCGGCCTGCGATTTGTGTCGGGCTGTGCGTTCTGATTTGGCGGCTCCGAATTCCGAAGGCTCGTGCTGTCAGCTCCTGAGCGCGAAGACAGTGTCTTTATTACATCCTGCACACTCGGTGTGTCGTCTGAGGGTTGTTCTGTCCGGCGGCCTGGTGAGGTCATTGAGTTTTCGCCGAAGTTCGTGCCGGTGTTCGTATTGTTTGCGAGCAAACCCTGCAATAATCCTCGTCTTTGTGTATTGCGTTGCGAACTGCGGCTGCTTTCGGTGTACATTTCCGATGTGGAAATAACCACTGTGCTTTCAGGCCAGAGATTTGTTGTCTGGCTGTCGATGGCAGTATTAAGGCTCACGGCAGGGATACTGCCGGACGTTGTGGACTGGACGGGTCTGGATATATATATGTAGCTTACTTTATCCTGGCTGCCGTTACGCAGGCCGCTCGCTGTGGCAAGGGCGTCTGTTAAGTAGAATTCGTACCGCGGGATGACGTACCTGTTCGGCACCATGACACCCTCGCCCAGTATCGAGAAGGTTCGCTGTTGTGAGCTGAGCAATGTTACGTTGACCAGAGGATTTTTCAGAATGTTGGGGGATAGTCTCTGCTTTATGATGTTCTCAAGCTGCATTTCGCTTGAGCCGGTTACTTCAAAAACGCCGGCCTGCGAGATTGATATCCTGCCTGTCTCAGTAACGACGAAATCATTGACATAAGTCATCCCCTCGGCAAGCAGCTCGAAAATAGAAACCCTTAAACAATCGCCCGACATAAACTTATAATCGGACCTGACTGCCACTGTGTCTGCCGGTCTTGGTTCTTCGCCCTGTTCCCAGGCAATTGGAGTCTCCTCGGCTACACCGAGTGTATCGAGTATCATATTTACCGCCGGCACCGGCCTATACCGGCCGACCTGGGCAGGGTCTAAATATTTGTTGACCTTGTTGCTGCATCCGCAAAGAAACAGGAGACAGGCACAAAGGAATTTTAACTTTGTGCCTTTGTCTCTATGTGCCACTGTGCCTTTTCTTATAATCTTTTTCACTGCAATAACTCAAAACTCAAAATAAAAACTTAATACCGACTCGATGGAATTTATCGGTTTAACAGGCTTTGTGCTTAACTTCTTTAATGCCTGCATAAAATTGTGCAAACGAGCCATTTTCTTATTTTTTTTTGATTTTGCCGTTTTTTTTAAATTTTTTTGCCAGAATAGACGTTCTTATAATTATCAGGACCAATTTGGTGATGGGTTCAATAGGGGAAAATTAAATATGGAGTTCACAAAATGTGCAGGCTGAAAAAAACAAAACCAATCTTTATAGGACTTATTTTTGTTTTTGTATTGTGTACCGTGCTGCTTATGCCGGCTGGTGCCAGTGCTAAAGTCGGAGAGGGGCAGACAATACAGACAACCAGCAATGTAACAGCGATTGGCCAGGCCGCCAACAGCAAGAACTTTCCTAATGTCGCCCTGTCCAAAGAGCAGCTTCAGGAAATTATGACGCAGGTTTTAGCCATCCAGCAATGGATGACACAGCAGCAACCACAACAGACACCGACTCCGCAAATATCGCCGATGTCTGTTTTTCAGCCAAGATAGACCTTTGGGAAGGAGACAGAAGACAGAAAATTATTCTGTCTTCTGTGTTCTGTCTTCTGTGTTCTGATTTTGGCACTTCAAGCTGGCAATCTGCTGCATCAGGTTATTTCTGTATGTAACATCGTTGCCTGCCAGTTTCATCAGCTTCGCGGCGGCTTCGGGCTTTGATTGCTTCAGGGTCAGATAGCGGTTCTCACCATAAGCGTATTCCTCGAAGCTCGTTGAAGGACTCTTGGAATCGAGCTGCAGAGGATTCTGTCCCTGCTCTAAGAGCCGCGGGTTGAACCTGTACAGTGGCCAGTGTCCGCAGGAGACAGCCTTTTTCTGCTCGGCGTTGCCCAGCGTCATATTTATTCCGTGAGCGATGCAGTGGGCATAAGCAATTATCAGAGATGGTCCCGGATAAGCCTCGGCCTCGACAAAAGCCTTGACCGTCTGATTTGTGTTGGCGCCCATAGCTACTTTTGCAACGTAGATATTGCCATAAGTCATCGCCAGCATACCCAGGTCTTTCTTGGGGCCGGGTTTGCCGCCTGCGGCAAACTTTGCAACAGCAGCTCTTGGTGTGGATTTTGACATCTGGCCTCCGGTGTTGGAATAGACCTCGGTGTCCAGTACGAGCATATTGATGTCTATGCCGCTGGCCAGGACGTGGTCAAGGCCGCCGTAGCCAATATCATAAGCCCAGCCGTCGCCGCCCATCCCCCAGACGGATTTTCGCACCAGGTAATCCGCCACATCAAGTAGTTGATTGCATTCGGGACAGTTGGCCTTGGCACATTGTTTTTTGAGGGCATCCACTTTTTCTCTTTGTTTCTCGATTGCGTCCTGTTCGGGGCTGTTTTCAATTGCAGCTTGGCGGATTTGCTCAGCCAGGTCTTTTTCGACGCAGCCTTTTGCGGCAGCTTGAACGAGCAGCTCGAGGGCGTTTTCTCTGAATTTGTCCACCGTCAGCCTCATACCCATCGAGAACTCCGCCGTATCCTCAAACAGGCTGTTGTTCCAGGCCGGCCCTCTGCCGTCGGGGCGTTTGGTGTAGGGTGTCGTGGGCAGGTTGCCGCCGTAAATCGACGAGCAGCCGGTTGCATTGCCGATGTAAAGTCTGTCGCCGAACAACTGGCTCAGCAGCTTGACATAAGGCGTCTCGCCGCATCCTGCACAGGCGCCGGAATATTCAAACAAAGGCTGGATAAGCTGGCTGCCCTT
>CAZYWY010000091.1:0-7024 GCA_964651605.1 uncultured Pirellulales bacterium
CCGATATTGCCTTTCGGGTTATTGCTGACCATATTCGTTCGCTGGTTTTTGCAATAACAGATGGTGCCACTCCTTCCAACGACGGCAGGGGGTATGTAATCCGCAGAATCCTTCGCAGGGCTTCACGGTTCGGCAGAGAGCTGGGGATGCACGAGCCTTTTATTCATAAGCTCGTGCCGGCGGTTGTGGATTGCCTCGGTGATGCGTTTCCTGAAATAAAAGCACGTGCAGATTACGTCTCGACGGTCATTCAATCGGAGGAGGAAAGTTTCGGCAGAACCCTCGATAGAGGTATAGAAATATTCAACGCTGCCGCTCAGAAGGCGCAAAGCTCGAAAGAAAATTTGATTAGCGGCGAGGATGCCTTCCAGCTTTATGATACATTTGGCTTTCCGCTGGATTTGACACAGCTTATGGCGCAGGAAAACGGCCTGAAAGTCGATGCCGACAGATTCAATGAGCTGATGGAACAGCAGAGAGAACGTGCAAGGGCGGCACAGAAAAACGAATCGCTTTTCAGCAGCCTGACAGAGGCTGAATTGCCTGTTACCGAGGATATTCATAAATATCAAGCGGATATTTGCGATAGCAGGATAATCGGCTGGATTGATAAAGAAGGTTTCAAAAAAGACGGACTAATCGAGAAGGGCAGCGAAGTTGGTCTTGTGCTTGCTCAGACCTGCTTTTATGCAGAGATGGGAGGCCAGGTCGGCGATTGTGGAGTAATAGAATCCGGTAATGGCCGCTTTATGGTTGGGGGGACAGCAAAAATCGGCAATTGTGTTATTCATAAGGGGAAGGTTGTCGAAGGGCAATTCACAGCAGGACAAAATGTAAAAGCAATTGTCAGTAAAGACCGCTGGGCAATCAAGAAGAACCACACTGCTACTCATCTGCTTCAGTGGGCGCTTCAGCAGGTCTTGGGCAAATCCGTAGCTCAGCAGGGCAGCTACGTTGGTACGGATTATTTGAGATTTGACTTTACCTGTCCGAAGGCCATATCGGCTGAACAAATCAAAGAAATTGAAGGATTAGTCAGGGACAAGATTCTTTCCGATGAGCCGGTAACATGTGCGGTAATGCCCAGGGCTGAAGCTGAAAAACTCGGTGCAATGGCTCTTTTCGGCGAGAAGTACGGCCAGGATGTTCGGGTCGTGGCTCTCGGAGCCGAAAACAACACAGAGATTTCTGTGGCATTCAGCAGGGAATTCTGCGGCGGCACACACGTTGACCGGCTCGGTGTTATCGGGGGCTTCAAGATAATAAAGCAGGAGAGTATCTCAGCGGGCGTTCGCAGGATTACCGCTCTGACCGGTTCAGCACTGAACGATTACTTCGAAAAGACCGGCAGCATCGTTGATGAGCTTGCAGTAATGCTGAAAGTTCCATCCGAAAATCTCATCGACAGGGTCACCCAACTGCTAAAGGATAATAAGGAGCTTTCCAAAAAGCTCAAGACCGCATCGAGGGCTGGTGGTTCCGATTGTGTCACACAGGCAGCAGGGCTGCTTGATAAATGCACCAAAATCGGCAATTCAGCCGTAATTACAGGTCGGCTTGAAGCAGCCTCCGTTGAGCAGGCCAGAGAGGCTATAGATATGCTCAAGAAAAGGGCGAAATCCGCAGCGATTGTTCTGGCTTTTGATGAGGAAGGCAAAGTAACGCTTCTTGCCGGTGTGACGGACGATTTGGTTAAGAGGGGCGTCAGTGCAGGTGAAATCGTAAAGACAATAGCGCCTATCGTCGATGGCGGTGGGGGAGGCAGGCCTCAGATGGCACAGGCCGGCGGGAAAAATCCTCAAAAAATCGATGAAGCTCTTAAAAAGGCAGCGGAAATAATAATGGGAAAGTTGAACGCCTGAAGCCGATATGAACGGAGATTCCGAAAGAACAAGACGGGGATTGGATAAAATTGTGCTGATGGGACTGTTTGTCGCATCGCTGTTGATTGCCCATCTGGTCGTTGTCAAAAGAACCGCACTTAAACTGTCAAAACCGATAGAGCTTTCTCACAGCGGCTTGTCGGTCGCTGTTCCAACAGGCAACGGCTGGGAGAGTCAGGAGAAGTGGCAGTATCAGAATAATACATATTTTTTAATCAGTGACTTTAATTCCGTTATTAGTGAACCTATGACTAAAGTTATTTGCCGGTATCAAATAGCTGCTGAAGAAATACCTGCCCGTACTTGGTTCGAGCAACAGGCCGGGGCAATTGATGGTAAAATCCTGGAGACCGACCAGTGGCCGCGTGACACATTAACAATAAACTGGGCGCATATTGAAAAGCCGGAGCTTATGCTTTGTATGTTTATTGGCACAGCAGAGCTGCCGTTTAATCGCCGATTGGATATAGAGGTACACCAGTTTGCCGGCGAGACTGAGTTGGCCAGAAAGGTCTTCCGTGAAATTATAAATAGCGTTCGCTTCACGGACAATCAACTCCTTAAAGCCGGGGCGGAAATTGTCTCAACAATCAAGAGCAAGGGAATCCGGAATCTGCTGAATCCGCAAAACCGTCAAAGCTGTTTATTAATAAAAAATATGACAGGGCAAAATGTCGGATTTACGATTGACATACTCGACAGCTCAAATCTGGAAACAAACCAGTTTGATATTCAGGCCTCAGGATATCTACATCTGAGCAGTAAAAATATTCTTGAGCAGAGAACGTTTTTTGGGTGTGCGGATAATCTTGGGGCGTTCCGCTGGCAAAGCAATACTTTCGGAAATCTCAACAGAAGAAGCTCGGATATAGTGCTGAATGAGGCCGGAATAATGAGCATCAGGATACCGACAGACACACTTGGGACCAGTCGTTTTCGCCCCAGCCCTGCAGCAATACCGGATATTTTTCTCGAACAATTGTTTGCAGAGATGCTCGAAAGAAATACCGCGCGGATAATGTTTGAAATAATCGACTCCGATGGGAAAATAACACCGGTGCTGGCGGAGACGGGCAATTCTGCCGACTATTCTGGGGAACAGGGTAAATTTGCTTATGCAATCACACTGAAATTGCTGGATGAAAGTGGTGCTTCGGAGCAGGTTTATTTCGACAGCGGCAAACGAATCGTAAAAACCATCCTGCGGTCAAGGCAAAATTATATTCTCGAAAGGACTGATGTTGAGCAGCTTATGGCAAAATTCCCCGATTATAGAGGGATAATTTCGCAAATGGCTCAACCTTGAAAATCGAGTAATTCTGATATGACAAAAGCATACCTCCAGAAAATTGGCAGCCATATAAGATAAAAGCGTTATTTCAATATAAAGGATTAAATATGGCAAAGGATACTACAAACGAACATATAATATATCAAAGTCCTCTCGTGGAGCGAAATGCCTCAAAGGAAATGGCTGAGCTTTTCGGGGCGCAGAAAAAATTCAGCACCTGGCGAAGGCTCTGGCTGGCACTGGCAGCCGAGCAGAAAAAACTTGGGCTAAATATTACACAGGGTCAACTCGACCAGATGGCAAGACATCTTGATGATATTGATTTCAAGAAAGCTGCCCGATATGAAAAAGACCTTCGCCACGATGTGATGGCGCATATCCGCACCTTTGCCGATGCTGCACCGAAGGCTGCCGGCATAATCCACCTTGGTGCCACAAGCTGTTATGTTGGTGACAATGCCGACCTTATTATTATGCGCGATGCAATGTCACTTCTGGCGGGCAAATTAGCCTCTGTGATAAATCTGCTTGCTAAATTCGCAAAGCAATATCGCAGTCTTGCCACGCTCGGCTTTACGCATTATCAGCCCGCCCAGTTGACTACGGTCGGCAAAAGGGCGACCCTGTGGTGCTACGAATTTGTTATGGACCTTCAGGAAATCGAGCATCGAATCGAGACGCTGCCTTTCAGAGGTGTCAAAGGCACAACCGGCACACAGGCCTCTTTTTTTGAACTCTTCGACGGCAGTCACAGCAAAGTCAGACAGCTCGATAAAGCAGTTGCAGCTGCCTTCGGCTTTAAGAAAATCTGCGCCGTGACAGGCCAGACATATCAGCGAAAAATCGATACTCTAATCATCAACAGCCTGGCCTGCATTGCACAATCGGCTCACAAGTTCTGCAACGACATTCGGCTGCTGGCGAATCTGAAGGAAATTGAAGAGCCTTTTGAAAAGACACAGGTCGGCTCATCTGCGATGGCCTATAAAAGAAATCCTATGCGATGCGAAAGGGCGACGGCACTGAGCAGGTTCGTCCTGAGCCTGGCCTCCAGCCCGCCTATGACCGCATCCGAACAATGGCTCGAAAGGACGCTCGACGATTCAGCCAACAGGAGAATTGTCCTGCCGGAGGCTTTTCTGGCTGTCGATGGTATTTTGCAAATCCTGCTCAATGTTGTGGATGGGCTTGTGGTTTATCCGAATGTGATTGCTTCTCACGTGTCTGCGGAGTTGCCTTTTATGGCGACCGAAAATATCCTGATGGCTGCCGTCAAGGCAGGCGGCAACAGGCAGGAACTGCACGAAAAAATCCGTCTGCATTCGCAGGCTGCCGCGGCACAGGTTAAGCAATTCGGCAGAGCCAATGATTTGCTCGACCGGCTTAAAGCGGATGTGGACTTTGCAGAGCTTGATTTCGAGAAGGTGCTTGAGCCTGGCAAATACATCGGCAGGGCGCCTCAGCAGGTCGATGAATTTATCAGGGACATCGTAACGCCGATATGCAAGAAATACCACAGCCGGCTCAATATTAAATCTGAGCTGAATGTGTAAAGACCAGAACATAGAACTCAGAATACAGAAGACAGAATATTGGGTGGTGGCTTGCCCCAACGTTAGGCTATTCGCTTTTCTCTTCACGAGAGACGCTAATGGCTTTTTCGAGGTGGTCGAGGAGGTAGTCTTTGTCTGGGCCGCCCAGATGCTCCCAGGGCAATTTTTCATCCGCATCAAATTGTCGCTGTGCAAGTGTCTCTAAATCCAGGCCGTGCTTTTCAAAGGCCTTCTTCCAAACCTCATAATTAAAATGTTCGTCCCACAAATCGAATTTTGCACCATCCCGCCAGGCTGACTCGATAACATTGCCCAGACTCCTGTCACCTCGTCCGATGGCTGATTCGAGTATGCTTGCGTTGATTTCGTGGAATTTGAACATCAGGAATTTCGCCCGCAAATATCTTTTTTCGGCGAGAATCAAATCTTTCGCTTGAATAAAATATTCCTTGGGCATTTGTGGCAGCCAGCCGAACGGCGTGTGAGCCTTGGGGACAAACCAACTGACGGTTATATTGATGTTGCCCGTTTTGCCATCGACTTTTTTTCGCAGTCGGGCTAATTGGTATGATAATCGCACGATATTTTTGACGTCGGCCAGCGTTTCGCCGGGCAGGCCGACCATAAAGTACAGTTTGAACTTCTGCCAGCCCGCACGATAGGCCGCCTCCGCTGCTGCGAACAAGTCTTCATCCTTGAGCGGTTTGTTGACGATAAGACGCAATTTTTCGCTTGCGGCTTCTACTGCGATTGTCAGGCCGCCTTTTCTGACCGAATTTAACTGCTCAGGCAGCATCTTGAGCTGCTTATCAACCCGCAGGCTCGGCAGAGAGATTCCCACGTGCCTTTCGCAAAAATATTCATCCAGGCCGGCCACCAGCTTTTCCAGCTCCGGGTAATCAGCGCTGGAAAGGCTCAGCAGACTGACGGTGTCGAATCCGGTTGCGTGGTAACAAGCCTTGGCGATTTCAATTATTTTTTCAACGCTGCGATAGCGAACCGGCCTTCGACAAAAACTGGCCTGGCAAAACCGGCAGCGACCTGGACAGCCCCGCATTATTTCCGCGCTGACTCGCTCGTGTACAGCCTGCACGAACGGCACCAGCGGTGCAAGTGACACGTGCGAATTTTCAAAATCCGCAACAACAGCATTGGCCCTTCGGGAATTCGTATGTATGGACGGGACATAAGCCCAGTCGAACTTTTGAGCAATCTCGGAAAGAAGAACCTTTTTTGCTGCTCCAGCTTTTTTGCCAGCAATAATCAGATTTGCAAGCTCAACGACAGCTTCTTCTGCTTCGCCGAGGACGAACAAATCGAAAAAATCCGCTATCGGGTCGCAGCAGTTTGCCATCCCGCCGCCGGCTATTAACAAAGGCTCATCCTCGCCTCTTTCACTGCTTCGCAGCGTAACGCCGCCTAAATCGAGCATATTCAGGACGTTCGTATAGCATAGCTCATTGGTCAGGCTGAAACCGACAATATCAAAACCACTGAGCGACGCCTTTGATTCAAGACTAAAAAGCGGAATATTTTTCTCACGCAGGATTTTCTCCGCATCGAGCCAGGGTGCAAAGACCCGCTCTGCTGCGACGCCGTTGATTTTGTTGAGGCGGTCGTAAATCAGCGCCAGGCCGGTATAAGACATCGCCACCTCGTAAATATCGGGAAAGCACAGGGCGACCGACAAATTACATTCGTTGAGGTCTTTTTTGATTTGGTTGATTTCGCCGCCGATGTACCTGCCGGGCTGCTGCACAAACGGCAGAAAATCGTTCTTGATGCGTTCGTTTAATATTATTGCTTTATTTTTTTTCATCCGGGCATTATATAATAGTTTATAGTCGTTAGTCGATAGTCGTTAGTTTATAGTTAAAAGAAAAAACACCAATCACTAACGCCTAAAAACTAATGACTAATTGTGCGATAATTGAATCTGTTGCCAGGAAACTCTGCAATGAAGACGGTAATTAAAAATATCTGGATTTCGGTTTTGGTCGTATTTTTGCTGGCAGTTATACTTGTGACCGATATAAGCAGACGGCCGTTCGAGCTGCAAAGCAACTCCCTGATTGTGATGGGGACTTTCGCACGCTTGGTTATAATCGCACCGGACAGAAGAACGGCTGAAAAGTGTGAACAAATAGCCTTTTCAGAAATCGAAAAAGTGAACGCTCTGATGAGCGATTATAAAAGTGATTCGGATATCGGCATAGTCAATGCACAGGCTGCCCAAAAGCCGGTGACGGTAAGCGAATCCACTTACGAAGTTATTAAAAAAAGCATCGAATACAGCA
>CAZYWY010000092.1:0-4220 GCA_964651605.1 uncultured Pirellulales bacterium
TCATTTTTAACTCGGTATCATTCACTATCTCTTTGGTAGGCATATTTCTACCTCATCGTCGCTCGTCGCTGGCCGCTCGTGACCCGAGCGACGAGTCGCAAGCGACTATTTTTGTGCCGACTTTCTCGCCGCACAATGCCCTGGTTATATTGCCCTTAACGAAGATATTCAAAACTATAATAGGGATATTGTTATCCCTGCACAGACTTATCGCAGGCTGGTCCATAATCCTGAGGTTTCCAGCCAGCACCTGGTCGTAGGAAACCTCCTCGAACATCCGTGCATCAGGATTTTTTTTCGGGTCGTCGCTATAAACGCCTTCGACCTTGGTGGCTTTAATCAGCAAATCTGCCTCAAGCTCCGATGCCCTCAGAGCGGCACAGGTATCTGTCGTAAAGAAGGGATTTCCTGTCCCGCCAGCCAGGATGGCCACCCGCCCACGCTCAAGATGCCTGAGCGCCCGTCTGCGGATAAAGGCCTCACACATAGCGGGCACTTCTATCGCACTTAGCACTCTGGTTTCCTGGCCGAGCTTTTCGAGCGTCTCCTGCAATGCACAGGCATTTATGATTGTGGCCAGCATACCCATATAGTCGGCAGTGTTTCGTGGGATTTGGCTGACTTTTGAAAAGTTCTCGCCACGCAGAAAATTGCCTCCGCCGACAACTACAGCAACCTGTGGGCCGAGCTTGCTGATTTCTGCTACCCTTTCGGCAATCGAAGCAACAGATGCCCCATCAATACCAAATCCTCCCGGTTTGCAAAAACTCTCGCCGGAGAGCTTCAGTAATACCCGCTTGTATTTGCTCTGTACCATACTTTCGCATTTAGTATTTCGCATCCCGTTTTTCGAAATACGAGATACGATTCACAAGCTACGATTTTTAGCCTACTTCAAATCTTACATATCTGGTTATTTTCGCCTGGCCGTTCGCTGCTTTGGCAGCCTCCTCAAGCACCTGCTGAACGGATTTGCTGTCATCCTTGACGAATGGCTGCTCAAGCAGGCAGTTCTCGGCATAGAACTTCCTCATTTTGCCTTCGACGATTTTATCGAGCATATTAGCAGGCTTATTTTTTACCTGCTCTACGTATATGGCTTTCTCACGCTCCACCGTCCTGGGGTCAACCTGTTCTCTGTCCAAAGCCAGAGGTTTGGTTGCGGTAATGTGCATAGCAATATCATTGGCAATCTGCCTGAGAGTCTCGGAATCGGCAGTGGCCTGGTTGTTTGTGTCGAACTGAACCATAGTGCCGACCTTATCATTAAAATGAATGTACGTGCTGATAAGCCCGGGACCCTGAAGTTTGTATCTGATATAGTCTCCCACCTGCATTTTCTCGCCGGTTTTACTGACGGTTTCAGTAAGAACATCTTTGAAGGTTTTGCCCTTAACTGCGGTGCTAAGTATATTTTCCACACCTTCATCAGCGGGGCAGTGCTGCGTATATTCGGCCAGCAGTTTAGCTGCCGCTATGAAATCGTCGCTCTTGGCAACGAAGTCAGTCTCACAGCAGAGCGTTGCAAGAGCCGACTTGTTTTTGTCCGGGCTGCTGCGGACGACCAGTCCCTGCAATGTCTCCCGCTCAGCTCTTTTTGCAAGTGTTGCCAGGCCTTTTTTCTTGAGTATATCCATCGCTTTTTCGATGTCGCCCTGTGCCTCCTGAAGGGCAATTTTGCAGTCCATCATTCCCTGCCCCGACATCTGACGCAGTTTCACTACCATAGAAGCTGAAATTTCCGACATATCAAAAACTCCCTAAAGATTAAGTAAAAAGATAAAAGCGAAAAGGCGAAACTTCTAAAACTTTCAGCTTTTAACCTCTGCCCTGTTTTATTTATTCCTGGCTCTGCTGCGGCGCCGAATCCTCAGCGGGTTTAGCCAATTCCGGTTCACTGGCCTGCGAGGACGCGTCCTGCGAATCTTTCTGAGTCTGGCTGTTCCTGCCTGAACCGGCACGAGCCAGCACCGGCCTCCTTGAATGCGCACGCTTCGGTCTTGGCGCCTGTTCCTGCTGCACAGGGGCCATAGTTTTGCCGACAGCCACTGCATCAGCCAGCTCGTTAAGAATCAAATCCACTGTTCTGATGGAATCGTCATTGGCGGGAATAGCCACATCCACGGTCTGCGGGTCCGAATCGGTATCGAGAATCCCTATGGTCGTTATGCTGAGCTTTTTCGCCTCGCGCAGGGCGATATATTCCTTTTTTGCATCCACCACGACAACGGCCCCGGGCAAACGTGACATATTGCGAACGCCCTGAAGGTTGGATTTGATTTTCCGCAGTTCGCGTTTGAGTCTGGATGCCTGCTTTTTGCTTTCGCTTTCCAATGAGCCGTCCTCCGACATTTTCTCCAGAATCTCAAGTCTTTGTAGTCTGGACCGGATTGTCCTGAAATTTGTGAGCGTTCCGCCCAGCCATCGCTGCGAGATATAGTGCATTCCGCACTTGCCGGCGGCAGCTTCGACAGCTTTCTGCGCCTGTCGCTTGGTTCCGACAAAAACGACGTCTTTGCCCGAGGATACTACATCCGCAAGCAACTTTTTGGCAATCAGGATTCCTTCGAGGGTTTTTTTGATGTTGATGATGTGAATGTTGCCTCGTTTGGAAAAAATGAACGGCTCCATTCTTGGGTTCCACCGGCGGGATGCGTGCCCGAAATGCGCCCCTGCATTGATTAGATTCCGAGTAATTTCCTTTATCACAAAAAGCTCCAAAGACCAATAAAATTGTTTTTTATTCACAGAACAATAACGAACAAACACAAAACACTAATATAAATCGTTATATATGTCAAGAATTTTTATGCCAGGAATCAGGTGCAGATTTTAGGGCTGTTTATCGAAAGTTTTCCAAATCTGGTTTCGAGGTATTTGCGGGCGATTTCCTGGTCGCTGAAATGGTGCTTCTGTCTGCCGATGATTTGATAATTCTCGTGGCCTTTGCCTGCGATTAGAACAATGTCATCATTCCCGGCGCTATCCAGAGCCAGCTCGATAGCCTTTCTTCTATCCGGCTCGATGATTTTCGTTGCTCGTCGCTCGTCGTTCGTCTCTCGTGATTCAAAACCGGCCACAATCTGAGCTATAATATCGTTCGGATTTTCCGTTCGCGGATTGTCACTGGTTACCACGATGAAATCCGCCAGTTGCTCGGCAACTTTGGCCATCCGCGGTCGTTTGGTTTTGTCTCTGTCGCCGCCGCAGCCGAAAACCAGCCGTAATTTGCCTTTGCACAGTGGCTTAAGAGTCAAAAGGACATTCTTCAGGGCGTCGTCTGTGTGTGCGTAATCCACCAGCACCGCAAAAGGCCCGTCCCCGCCGCCCCGACTCGCGTCGGGAGACGCGGGGGCTGGCCAGCGGATTTGTTCGAGTCTGCCCGGTATCAAACGCAGAACCGACAAGCCCTCAGCGACCTTCTGCAAATCCAGCCCCGCAGCCAGGCAAAGCCCCGCCGCCGCCAGGTGATTGCTGATGTTGTGTCTGCCCAGCAGATTCGTCTTGACAGTAACCTGCTGTCCCTGAAAATGCAGCAAAAAAACGCTGCCTGCCACATCCATAGATTTTATACTGGCGGTTAAATCTCTCCGGCAGTCAATGCCATACCACATAATTTTCGCCGGTGTCCTTTCGGCGATATAGGCCGACTGCGGCGATTCGCTGTTAAGAACCGCAGTGGCATCGGGCGATAGTGCCGAGAAAAGCCTGGTTTTGGCTGCCAAGTAATTCTCCAGGTTGCCGTGATAGTCCAGATGATCGCCGGTAAGATTGGTAAATGCCGCCGCCCAAAAATCGAGCTGACAGAGCCGGTCCTGTGATAATGCGTGGCTGCTGGCCTCTATGACCATATAGCCTGCCCCGTTGTCGAGCATCCGCCTTTGTGCCTGTGCAATCGTCAGGCAGTCCGGCGTGGTCAGCGGCGCCTCGCAGGTCTTGCCGGAGCAGTCGTCATAGATGACAGTGCCGAGCAGGCCGCACTTGCAGCCGGCATTTTTCAGGCAACTCTGAACCAGAAATGCCACCGTAGTTTTGCCGTTAGTACCTGTTACAGCGAGAGTTACGAGTTTTTTAGCGGGGAATCCGGCTGAGGCCTGTGCCAGTTTCGCCGCCGCCTGGCGAGCATCTTCAACCTCAACGAGGGACGATGGACGATGGGCGATGGACGATGGATGAGCAACGATGAAGGCTGCTCCACGAGCGATGGCCTGCTCGATGAA
>CAZYWY010000092.1:4320-7004 GCA_964651605.1 uncultured Pirellulales bacterium
TTGCCGGAGAGAGTGGGGTGGGCGGTTCTTTTTATTTAGGGGAAAATAGCGATGGGAATTTGGAAAGTGCGGAAAAGAGCAAGCGGAACAGCAGCGGTTGCTTTGTGCCTTTTGATGCCCTTCGTGCCGATTTCGCTTTTAGCATCAAATCCGACCAATGAAAGCGAGAAAATTATCCGCGAAGCTGTCGGAAAGCAATTAAACAAAGACCCGAATGAACTGAACGATGATGATTATGAAAAAATTCTGAATCTTAGTTTTATTAGAGGCATTATTTCTATTTCGGATACAAAATTACTATCTATGCCTACAAACCTACAAAGGCATAATATTTCGGATATAACCTCACTATCTAAGCTTACAAACCTGCAAAGGCTTGATATTTTCGGTACGATGGTCAGCGATATCAAACCTCTTGCGAATTTAACAAAACTACAATATTTATCTCTCGCTGAAACACAGGTCAGTGACATAAATGTGTTAACGAATCTTACAAACCTTCAAGAGCTGTATCTTTCCTACACGAAGGTCAGCAATATAAGCGTCTTAAGCAATCTTAAAGACCTTTATACTCTTAGCATTCAGGGTACAAAAGTCAGTGATATCAAGCCGATTGCAAATCTGAAAAAACTGACTATGTTAGACCTTCATAATACACAAGTCAGCGATATCAATCCGATTACAAATCTTACAAACCTTACAACACTTTATATTTCGGAAACGAAGGTCCGCGATATAAGCTTATTAGCTAATCTTACTCACCTTCGAACCCTTATGCTTATGAATACGAGTATCAGTGACATAAGCGTATTAGCTAATCTTACAGGCATTCAGACGCTTAGCATTAATGATACGAACATCAGCGATATAAAGCCGATTACAAATATGAAAAATCTGACAGTGTTAGACCTTGTTAATACACCGGTTAGCGACATAAGTGTATTAACGGATCTTACAAGCTTGCAAATGCTTGACCTCAGTAAAACTCCAGTCAGCAACATCAATTCGCTTGCTGGAATGATAAAATTGGAATACCTTAATCTTTCCGATACAAAGGTTGGCGACTTTAAGCCGCTTTCAAATCTTACAAATCTGGAAATTCTCGTCCTTAGCGGAACTCCGGTCAGCAATGAGCAGATAGCTGAGCTGAAAAAAGCCCTGCCGAAAGTAACTATTCAACACTAAAAGTTTGCATTGTCGGTTATTTTTAGCATCATACCGAACAGGTGAAAGTAAAATTTCGACATTCGATAGAATCTCATATATAATATCGTCAATGGTTCAGGAAGGCTACGATACAACATTATTCGGGCAGGGTGGGCAGGCAGGCGGCGGGTCGGCGGGCAATGCCAAGACAGCATCGGCGGCACCGCTGGCGGCGAGGATGAGGCCGAGAAACTTAGATGAATTTGTCGGCCAGCAGCATTTCTTAGGCCCCGGCAAGCTGCTTCGGCGGATGCTCCAGGCCGACAGACTCAACAGCCTAATATTCTATGGCCCGCCCGGTGCGGGCAAGACCTCGCTGGCGTTCGTCATCGCAAACCACACCAGCGCAAAATTCCACTACCTCAGCGCACCGGCAGCGGGGGTTAAGGACATTCGCGATATAATCAGTCTGGCAAAGCGCAGGCTCGAGGCGGGCGGGCAAAGGACGGTTCTTTTTGTCGATGAGATTCACCGCTTCAACCACGCTCAGCAGGATGTCCTTTTGGATGATGTCGAGGCTGGCGTGCTGATTTTTATCGGAGCTACCACTGAAAATCCGTATTTTGCGGTAAATTCGCCGCTGATTTCCCGCAGCACGGTATTCAAATTCGAGCAGCTCAGTCAGGACGATATTCTGCAACTGCTGAAAATTGCCCTGAAGGACGCCGAGCGGGGGCTGGGCAAATACAATATCGAGGCTGATGATAAGGCGTTGCAGTTTTTGTCGGCTGTTTGCGAGGGTGATGCAAGAAAAGCCCTGACCGCACTTGAGGTGGGGGTTTTATCGCAGGCGGCGAATGAGCCGAATAAAAAAATAAATTTTAATCTTGAAGTTGCCGCTGAGTCGATTCAACAAAAGGCGGTCAATTATGACCGCACGGGCGATACGCATTACGACCTGGCCAGCGCCCTGCAGAAAAGTATGCGGGGTTCTGACCCGGATGCGACGATTTACTGGCTTGCCCGGATGCTCGCAGGCGGCGAGGATACCCGCTTTATAGCCCGGCGTATTGCGGTCTGTGCCGCTGAAGATGTCGGCAATGCCGACCCGCTCGCAACGGTGCTGGCGGCAGCGGCGGTGCAGATAACCGAATTTGTCGGCCTGCCTGAGGCACAACTGGCGCTGGCGCAGGCGGCGATTTATGTTGCCTGTGCGCCGAAATCCAACGCCTGTGCCTCTGCTATCTGGCGGGCGATGGATGATGTGCAGAACAAGCCTGTTCTGCCTGTGCCTAAGCACCTGAAGGACAGCCATTACCAGGCTGCCAAAAAGGCCGGCATAGGGGCGGACTATAAATATCCGCACAATTACAAGGATGGTTTTGTCGTGCAGGATTATCTGCCGGACGGTATAAAAGAAAAATATTATGCCCCGAAAGAGAGCGGTGCTGAAAAAAACATTTTACTGTATTTACAAAAACTCCAGGAGTTGATACAAAAGAGTCGTTAGTTGTATTTAGTTGTTAGTATATAGTTGT
>CAZYWY010000093.1:0-6985 GCA_964651605.1 uncultured Pirellulales bacterium
TCGAAACTTCTCTTCGGGCAATGCAGTCAAAACTTTATCACTGCGGCATAAGAGGCAATATTTCCCGAACCACGCTGGCGAAGGCAAACGAAAATCGCCACTGGAGAATCTACGCGGACTTCGCACAAATCCTGATAGACAAAGCCAGAGTTCTTTATGCAGACGAAGAATTCGGCATTCAACTGAATCGAGAGGTCTATGCTCTGGACTCAACAACCATCGATTTGTGCATGTCACTGTTTCCATGGGCAGAATTTCGCAAACACAAAGCGGCAGTCAAGGTACACACGCTGATGGACTTAAAAGGCTCAATACCCACGTTTATCCGCATTACAGATGGAAAAGTCCACGATGTAAATTTCCTCGACGAACTGATTTTAGAGCCGGGGGCAATCTATGTTATGGATCGCGGATACCTCGACTTCTCGCGCCTTTATACGTTCACTCAAAACCTTTCAACTTTTATTACGAGAGCCAAAACAAATTTCAATT
The DNA here is from genome assembly GCA_964651605.1 of uncultured Pirellulales bacterium. GTDB lineage: Bacteria > Planctomycetota > Phycisphaerae > Sedimentisphaerales > Anaerobacaceae > JAFGPS01. The sequence goes on from CAZYWY010000093.1 coordinate 493, forward strand.
ACCGTCGGATTTCTTATCGTCAGGTCGACAAAACGACCGGACTACGAAGCGATCAAACGATAAGACTGAACGGCTACTATGCCTCACAGGATTATCCTGCAGTACTTCGTCGAATCAGCTACTTCGATGTCAAAACAAACAAAAAATTCGTATTCCTAACAAACAACTTTACTCTGCCGGCCTTGACAGTTGCTCAGCTTTACAAATGCCGTTGGCGGATAGAAATCTTTTTCAAATGGGTAAAGCAGTACCTGCGAATCAAAACATTTTTCGGCACCAGTATCAATGCCGTGAAGACTCAAATCTGGATAGCCATAAGTGTTTATGTTCTTGTGGCAATCGTCAAGAAGGAATTGAAAATCGGGCTGAGTTTGGGCGAAATCCTGCAAATTCTCAGCATTGTGCTTTTCGAGCAAGTGCCTATAGAACAAGTACTTATGAATAATATATCGCAAAATGAATTTAACCATTTTCATAACCAGTTGTCATTATTCAACTTATAACGAGACAGTAGTGATTTCCTATATTAAATAATTGTCTGGGCAAACAAGCCTTATAATCCTAAAATGATATTTAAATCTCACTGATATCAAAAATCCGGGAACATAATATTCATTTCTTATTCCCAAATTTAAAAGCGGACAGAAATCCCTTACATTTATAGTTTAGAACAGTCGCTGGTGGATTATAGCAGAATCTGAACGGCAACGATAGAAAAAAAAGGGGTCGGTCGCCCCGATGGATGATGGACGAGGGATGATGGATGATTCTTCGCGACCGCTGAACGCTATAATTCACGCTTCACGAGATACGAGCGACGAGTTACGAGTCGCTGATTTGCCGCGTTCGACAATCACGCCGGTCGGGCATTTTTTCATAGCGGTTTCGGTTTGTTCGCTCGGTTGATACCTCGTGTAATCCACTCTGGCCAGGTTATCCTGCACCTTGAAAATGTCACTCTGTTTGGCGCATAGGCCGCAACCAATACAGCCGACTTTGCAGAATGCACGTGTGTTTTTGCCGGTTTCTTTACTTCTGCAGGCGACCGTGAGCAGAGCATCATAAGCGAAAGGAACCATCTCAATCAGATTTCGCGGGCAGGCCTTGGAGCAGGCGGTACAGCCGGTGCATTTCTTGTAATCAACAGTGGCCAAGCCATCAATGATATGCAAAGCATCAAATTTACAGGCTGCAACACAATCGCCATATCCGAGACAACCAAAGGTACAGGCCTGCACATTAGACAACGCATTTGCAGCCAGGCAGCTTGGTATGCCGCGATATTCGGCGAAAAAGGTCTTGTCGCCCCTGCCGGCACGACAATGGACAATTGGTCTTTTATGCGGTCCTGAATCGCTGTTCGTGAGATTTAATATCTCTGCGATTTTTGCCGATGTTGCCGGCCCGCCGGGAGAGCATTTGCCAAGCAGAGTCGGGTCTGACAGAATCGCCTCGGCATACTGGTCGCAGCCGGCAAAACCGCAACTGCCGCAATTAAGGTTTGGCAGAACTTTGTGTACCTTCTCGACCATTGGGTTCACCTGGACTTTAAACTTTTCGCTGGCGATTAAAAGCACCACCGCAAAAACAGCACCCAGTCCCAGCATAGAAGCTCCGGCGGCAACTGCATTAAACAAAACTGACGTTTCAGCCAAAATCATTTTATCATTCCTGCAAAGCCCATAAAGGCTAATGTCAAGATGCCTGCGGTAATCAACGTAATGGGTGCGCCTTTGAAAGACTCCGGGACATCTGCGAATCTGAGGTTTTCACGAATGCCGGCCATTATGCAGATCGCCAGAGTAAAACCGATACCAACACCTTCGCTCAAGACAACCGCTTCAAGAAGACTGTCGATTCCCCATACATCCAAAAACAAACATATTCCAAGCACTACACAATTTGTGGAAATAAGAGGCAGAAAAATTCCAAAAGCCTTGTACAAAGACGGGACGAACTTACGCACATACATTTCGACCAATTGAACCGCACCGGCAATAATGACAATATAGCATATATACCGAGTTACCTCGATATGCAGGGGCGTAAGAACCAAATCGTCCACCAGCCAGGTCAGTGTCCCGGCCAGTGTCGTAACGAAAGTGACCGCCAGTCCCATACCGAATGCGCTGCTGAGTTTTTCTGAAACGCCGAGATAGGGACAAATGCCGAGAAATTTTGTAAAAACAAAATTATTTACCAGCACAACCGACAAAAAAGACATTGTCAAAATATAGAATTTGTCCATATCAAGCTTCCTTCTTTTTACCTGCGTTTGTGACAGCTTTTATAAGTCCGAGCAGCAGCCCCAAAGTTACAAATGCGCCGACCGGCATCTGCATTGCCAGCCAGGGTACAAAATTATGCGGCATCACCTGAATCTCGAAAAATTTGCCGGTAGCGAGGATTTCACGAATCCCAGCGAGAATACAAAGAGCCCCAGTAAATCCCACACCAAAACCTATTGCATCGAAAAAGCTTACAAGCAGGCCGCTTTTACTTGCACAAGCCTCAGCCCGAAATATGATAAGACAGTTGACGATAATCAGAGGAACATACGCACCGAGGGCTTCGCTCATATCGGGCTGAAACGCCCTTAGATACAGGTCGCAAATCGTTACAAAAGTCGCGATAGTCAGAGTGAACATTATAATGCGCAGGTGCGGCTTGAGCAGATTGTGCATAAGACTTACAACAAGGTTGCTGCAGACCAGGACAAATATTACGCTAAGCCCCATAGTCAGGGCCGGTTTGACGGCGGCAGTAACCGCCAGTGCCGGACACATCCCGATAAGTACGCGAAAAGTCGGATTTTCACGCCATAGACCGGCAGTTAACGCATTTTTATAAAGGCCGCTGCCTGTACTATCATTTGCCATCGCCGATTAACCCCTTTTCCTGCATAGTTTTTTTAACCTGTGGCAAAAACTTGTTAATCATATCAACCACTCCCTGGCTACTGATTGTAGCACCACTTATTGCTATTATTTCTGAATCAATCTTTTTGGCATCTCCGGATTTATTGAGAACAAACTCACGAGCAGGTGCACCAATAAACTGGTCATGATAATAAGGTGATTTTATCCTGTCACCAAGGGTTGGTGTTTCACTTTGTGCCAAAACTCCGTAACCTATAATCTTCTCGAATTTCACATCGACAGCCAGAATTAATTGTATTACGGGGCTATATCCCTTTCCCTGGCATATAAACAACCAGCCTATTCCTGCACCGCTGGAATCAACGGCTTTTCTGAGCGAAGCATCAAACTTGCTGCTCCCGCCTGTATCCACTTCAATTTTTTGGGACACTTCCTCAAAATTCGCGGCTTCAGGAAGAACCTCTTTAGCCACCTGATTAAATTTATATACTTTTAAATTGTAGTTAATCCTGCCTTCCCAGGCAGCGTTCGTGCCGGCTATCAGCAGGCCGAAAACAAACGAGCAGACAAGTAAAAGCCAGCTTTGTTGTATGAATAATTTTATTTTAAGCACCCGGCTTACCTCCTGCGGGTAGCCGCCTGAACAATCTGTCGAGCAATGGTGTCATAGCATTCATCAACAATATCGAATACATCACACCCTCAGGGTATGCTCCTGCAATTCTGATGAGCATCGTTATCGTGCCGATGCCGATTCCATACAGCCACATCCCCCTTCGAGTTAATGGTGCTGTAACAGGGTCGGTCGCTATGAAAAACGCACCGATTAATAATCCCCCGCTGCAAAGGCCAGTCAATGGTGAAACATAAGCCTGCGAATTGAGCAGATAAGTAATTGTCCCCAAACCAAAAGCAGAGAGAATAACTGCCAGTGGGATATGACAGGTAATTGTCCGTCGCAGCAGTAGATAAGCACCACCAAGCAAAAGGGCTAAAGTGCTGGTCTCTCCGAGGCATCCGCCGACCGAGCCGGTAAATGCGCTAAAAAACTGCTCATTAACAGCTTCTGCGCCAGCCTTGTTTTTCTGTGCCTGTTTGCTCAATGCCAGCGGGGTCGCCTGGGTTCGCGCATCAATTTTGTTTTCTGCGGAAATCTTAACCATTTTAGCATCTATAGTAGCCGGCACTGCCCAAGTGGTCATCATCATACCGAACGAAGCGGTCAGAAATGCTCTGCCGACCATAGCTGGATTGAATATATTTGAGCCAAGCCCGCCGAATACCATTTTGCCGACCCCTATGGCAAATACGCTGCCGATAACCGCCGCCCAGGCTGGGATTGCCGGCGGCAGTGAAAACGCCAGAATAAGGCCGGTAACAACCGCACTTAAATCGCCGAGCGAGTTCGGCTTTTTGCGAACAAGATTACAAAGCAACTCTGTTAACATCGAAGCAATAACACAGGTCGCAATGAGAATCAGTGCATACTGGCGAAAATAATAACCCGCTGCAATCATAGCAGGAACAAGAGCTATGATGACATCCAGCATTACCCTTCGAGTAGATAAGGGCTGGCTTATATGCGGTGCAAACGATACTGTTATATCTTTCAGCATATTTGTAGGTTTAACCCTGCCATAAATGGCAGGGCTAAATATTGAATATTTTTACCTTTTGACTTTTAACTTTTAACTTTCTTACTTTGGTATCTTTTTCTTTTGTCTGGCAAGGAATATTTTACCTGTTTTGATATATCCTGTCAGGTCGATTTTGGCTGGGCAGACATAACTGCAGCAGCCGCACTCGATACAAGCGGTAATATAAAAACTTTCCGCCACATCCAGCATATTGTTCTTCACTGCGTGAGCGATTTTTGTCGGATTCAAATTTTCAGGGCAGGCCCGCAGACATCTGCCGCAGCGGATGCAGGCAGTTTTTCGCCCTTCAAACTTGGCAGTTCCCATCTGCTCCTTCGTTATGATTGTTACAGCGCCGGTAGTTTTTGTAACAGGTGTATCCAAATCAGCGACAGCAATACCCATCATTGGTCCGCCGAGAATCACCCTTGCGGATTTCTGAGTTACGCCGCCGCAGAATTCAACGAGCTGCCCTACCGGCGTTCCTATTGGCGTATAATAATTTCCAGGCCTGGCTATGGATTCGCCGGTTACCGTTACAATCCTGTGAGTCAGAGGCAGGCCTGCCACGACCGCTTCGGCAATCGCAACACAGGTTGACACATTCAGCACAACCACACCAATCATCGGCGGAATGCCGCTTGTCGGGACATTCTTTTTCAACACCGCCCTGATAAGCTGCCTTTCGCCGCCCTGTGGATATTTTGTTTTAAGAGGAACAATCGAAATTCCGTCTCTGTCGCCGGAATTCGCCAAGGCACGCTCTATTGCATCGAGCGCTGCGGGTTTGTTATCCTCGATACCGATTAAGACCTGCTTACAGCCCGATGCCTTGCGTGCAAGTTTAATTCCTGCGATGAGCAGGTCAGTTCGTTCGAGCATAACACGGTAATCGCAAGTTATATAAGGTTCGCATTCGCATCCGTTGATAATCAGAGTTTCTTTAGGCTGCTGCGGGCTGGACTGAATTTTTACGCTTGTCGGGAAACCGGCACCGCCCATACCGACAATGCCGGCTTCGCGAATAGCCTTATTGATTTGCTCACTGGAATACTTATTTATATCAAATTCTTTCAGGCTAAATTCCAGAGGTTTGCGAGGATTTTCATCAGCAGCTTCAACTACAATTGCCTGACTTCGCCCGATTACAAGGGCAGGCCGAAGACCAATATCCGCCACCTTGCCGGAAACAGGAGAATGAACTGGAGCACAAACAAAAGCATCGCAATCGCCGATTTTTTGCCCTGCCCGAATAATATCCCCCTTTTTGACAATCGGCTGACAGACCGCACCGATGTGCTGGCTCAGTAAAATCGATAACTGCTTTACGACAGGCCCAGGCTGAATTGCGATGTCGCAACTGAGCGATTTACTTTGGGGCGGATGCACCCCGCCGGGAAAAGTAATAACCCCTTTTATTGTTTTTACAGTTGCCACCATAACTTTATAGGGGTTAGGGTATAGGGTATAGTAATTTCTAACCCCTATCTCCTATACCCTAATTACACTTCAGGTGCTTTTTGACTGCTCCTGTGATATATATGCAAATCAACGTTGTCAGCAGTGACATAACAAAACTCGCAGCTGTGGTTAAGAAGGTCTGAAAAAAAGCCACAGACACTGTAAAAACCACCAAAGGCAACAAAAAAGCAACTATACTGACAAGAACTGACGGACTTCCCGAGCTACCCAAGCGTCCGTAAATCTCCCGGCAACTGTGCTTTTGGTGACAACTATCACAAATGTCTTTCTGAATCATAAAAAATCTGCCTGCAAAACAAACATTTCATAGGCAATAAAATGGTGTATTTTAATGCAAATTGCCTGTACATCAAGTAAAATATCTTTAATATTCCACCAATATTTAATACAGAAAAGGCCTATTGACAGTTCGGGGTTTTTACGATAGTATCTTATTTATCCGGGGCCATAGCTCAGATGGGAGAGCGCTTGCATGGCATGCAAGAGGTCGTGGGT
>CAZYWY010000094.1:0-6942 GCA_964651605.1 uncultured Pirellulales bacterium
ATTTCGGGCATTGAATCATTATAAGCTGTAACGTCGGTGACGTCCGGATTTGCTGACCGGTTTATGGAACGCCAGCGATAGACATTCATCCAATAGCGGTATTTCACATTTTCCGGCTGATGTTCCAGCGCTGCACGGGCATATCTTAGCAGCTCTGTGTAGGCAATTTCTGAACCCTGCCAGTTTGTTTTGGCAAGATTCTTTTCGGCTGTGTGAACTTTGTTCCAGCTCGACTCAGCCAGCCTGCTGCTGTTGGCGCCTGTATAAATCCAAACGAAGACAACACCCGCAAGACAAATGCCAGCCAGACGACGAATCTTGCTTTTTGTGCCGGATACCGTCCATCGCTTTTCTTCCATCGTCCCTTGTTTCGCCAGGGCTGTTATAAGTGCGCAGAATATAATCGAAAGAAAGGCATTGGCGGGCAGGTGCTGGCCAAAATCGCTGAAGCTCTGGATAAGTATCGCCACTATGCCGAATATCAGTCCATAGATTGCGGAATTAGCCGGTGACTTATTTTTGCGTATTACTTTTATGCAGCTTGAGCATATACAAACCCCGAAAACAGCAAGAAGGCAAAATCCGGCAAGACCTGTTTCTTCGATTGTCTGGGCGTACTCATTTTCTGCATAAGCCGCCAGGGCGGTTGAATTTGTTCGGTCGAACATTGGATAAACTGTCGAATGTGTCCCCAGCCCGGTTCCGAGCAGCGGAAATTTGTGCGACATTACGGTAATATCTTTGAGAATCTGCATCCTGTATGCACCTGCACGGCGAATGTCACGCAGGCTTGCCATCCGTTCAAAGACAGCATCGAATCCGGTGTACAGGACACATATAAATGCCAGCATCGCCGCAACAATCATCATCCAGCCGTGACTTCTTAAATGTCTCTTCGATGAAAGCAGCAACGTTACCAGCCCCATTGCGAAGAGCATACTTATAATGCCGCCGCGGGTTAAGGACGTGAAAATAGTCGTTAGTCCTATGCCGATTGCTGCGACAATCAGCCACAGTTTTATTGCCTTGCGGCACATCAGTTGTTCAAGCACCATCGGTAGAGTTATTTTTTTGCCGCCGAATATTTCGTGCAGTTGTACCATAAGCAGTCCCATTGCCGCAGCGATGGACAGATTCATAAACTGGCCGTAATTGCAGTGATTGACAAAGGGACCTGAATTGCCGTCGGTGTTTTTACTGGAGATAAGCCAGTAGATTTTGCCGTTTCCGAAAAGATTCTGAGCCAGGGCAAGAACGGCTACGACTGCACCGATGATAGTAATAGCGGCAAGTAATCTTTTTATTTTTTGGGGATTGTTGTAAAAATTCAGCACGACGAAGAACAGCCCTGCCAGAGCCAGTATAATTCGCAAATCCCCTCTTGTGGCATGCGGGTAAAGACTGATGGTCATCGAGCGTAAAATTTCATCTGCGTTCGGCAGGTCACCCAGAAGCTCGTTTCTCTGAGCAACTATGCCGGGGCTGATAATTTTCGCCAGCTCGCTCGGCAAAGGGATAAGCTGAAAGACGGCAAGAATTATAAAAGCCGACAGTGGTATATACGCCCGACTCCACAACAGAGGTGTTTCTTCCTGTAAAAAGAGCTTCAGCAGAAAGCACATTACGATAGTGCCGGAGACAACAACTACAATCTGCTGACTCCAGGCGTGAACCACACCGAAGGCCAGAGGCATAAAAGCCAACAGGCTGATTAGCAGCCATTCTATAATGGTATCGAGCCTGTTTGTAAGATTCCAGTAACAGCTTTGCCGGAATCGCAGGACATCGAACCTGTTATGATAAGTTGTTGTGCGTAAATCTGACATTATACGGTTTAACAGCACCCCCGGTTAAAAAGTAATTAAGAGACCGTGACTCCAGTATTCTTAAAGGATTTTCGATGCAGACCTGCTGTGCGACAGCCTGCCCCAGCCTGGTGCTGATACTATTAAAAGCTGCTGAGAGTCGTGGTCTTCGCCGGCTAAGATTGTGGCTGTCTGTTGCTACCAGCGATACCCAGCCTTCGCACAAAAATTCCCATGCAGCTTTTTGTGCAACGTGTCCGAAATCACCCAGCAGACTGCCTGCTGTAATTTGCAGATAAGCGCCCCGGCTTAACCACTTAGGTAACAGAGCCGGCTTGAACGGCAGAATCCGATGACGTTCAGGATGCGATATAATGGCTGTAATGTTCATTTCAGCCAGCTCATAAATAAGCGGCTCAATATTAATCATAACCTCTGACGGCAGTTCAAGCAGAATATATTTGCCGCCGTCGGCGAGAGTGAGTATTTTATCTTCCCGCAGCATCCGGCAGATTCTTTCATCAAGCCGGACGTCACCGCCGGGACATACACTCAGCGGTATTTGCCGCTCCGCAAATTCATCGTTCAGTGCGGCGACGGCTGCTCTGACCTGCCCTGATTCATTGGTCCGGTCGTACTGGCCCAACTGGTGTGGTGTGGCGATAACTACCGTTATGCCGTCTGCAACCAGCGCCCGGCATAATGCCAGTGCATCAGACAGACCTGCAGGACCGTCATCCAGGCCAGGCAGACAGTGACAATGGACATCTATGAAACCGGCCGCCTGTTTGTGTATTTGCGTGTTTTCTTTTATGTTCTTGTGCATATATTTTTGTTGAATCCTGTCATTGTTCTAATGTTGTTCAGACCGGAACTTCCTGTTGTTCTCTGGTTGCGCTTTGGTCGGAGTTATCCTCCTGGTCGCCGTAGTATCCGCCGTATCCTCTGCCATAGCCGTATCCGTAGCCATAACCGTAACTGCCGTAATATCTGCCGTATCCGTAGCGGCCGTGCTGAGGTGCGACGTCGTTGACAATAGCCCCCAGGACGTGTCCGCCTACGCTTGTCAGGCTGTCGTTTGCGTGCTGCATAAGTCTTCTTGTGGTTTTTTCAGCCCTGACTACGAGCAGTACAATGTCGCATCTTGCGGCGACGACCTTGCTGTCGGCAACCAGCACCACCGGTGGTGAATCAATAATGACACGGTCGTAGCATTTGGTCAGATTCGCAAGAATAAGTGTAAAGGCCTCGCTGTTGAGGATTTCCGAAGGGTTAGGCACATTCGAGCCGCTCGGCAGCAAATCCAGCCCCTTTACCGGTCCGTGGCGTACTGCTTCATCGAGCCGCAGTGCTCCTGCAAGGACTTCAGCCAATCCCGGCTCACAACCGATGTTAAATATTTTATGCTGCGTGGATTTTCGCAAGTCGGCGTCCATCAAGAGCGTTTTTTGTCCGGCCTGTGCCATTGCGATTGCCAGGTTGCTGGCCAAGGTGGTCTTGCCGTCGCCCGGAGCCGGAGAGGTTACAAGAATGCTTTTTGCTCCGCCCTGAGGCACGCCAAAAAATATTGATGTCCGTATTGTTCGATAGGCCTCGGCGGCAATCGAACGAGGTCTTAATCGTACAATCTGGCCGCATTCGCTGATGCCCGCAGGCTGCGAATACTCATCATCCTGCGTTTTTCTAATGTTGCCGGCTGCTCTGAAAGCGGCGGCGGCCTCGTGTTTTTTACTTCTGTCGGTTGCGAGCATTTTTCGGTAGTTTCTGGCACGAGCCATTATGGTTTCTTCCTGTATTTTTCCTCTGTTTCTTTCTATAATAGAGGCATCGAACGATTCGTTTGTGCAGGATTTTCCTGAGAGGAGATTTTTAAGTCTGAGCATTTTTTTGTGCCAGCCTGCACCGACTGCTCCCTGACCGTTCGATATCCTCGGCACTTCGCCCAGAACCGGTATGCCCAGCAGAGCCGATATTTCATCCGATGACCGCAGACGGTAGTCCATCCAGTCGCGGAGCAGCGCCAAAGACGTCCCGATAATCAGTCCCAGCACCATTGCCATCGTCATAATCCGGGCCTTTTGTGGTTTTGAAGGGCTTCTTGCCGGTCGTGCCACCTCCAATATGCTGATGTTCAGGGCGCCGGTATCCTCGGTGACATTGAGTTCTTTTATCCTGTTGTCCAGAATCTCGCAGACTCTTTCAGCCCTCTGTAGCTCGGACTGTAGTACCGTGTACTCGGCAGCCTTTATGCCCAGCTCCTGAGCGGCACGATGTTGCTGTTCAAACGATGCTGCCAGTTCATCTTCTTTTGCTTTGGCTGAAACATATCGAAGACGCATTACCTCGATATATGCTTCTGTAAATTTTTTGTTGTTGTCGTCAATTTCCTGATTGATTCGTTTAATCTTCGTGCGAATTGCCTGTACCGATGGATGGTCTTCGGTGCAGTGATTCAGAGTCTCCTGAAGCTCCAGCTCGGCCTGCCGCAGTTCGGTTTTCAACTGGCTTTCCTTTTCATTCCCTGAAACCTGCACAGCGATACCGGCTGAAAGACCTGCAAACTGCCGGATTTTTTCCGGCTCATCAGCCATTCCGAGTGCTGCTTCATAATCGGCCTTGGCGTTCAGGGTAACAAGCTGTGTTTCTGTCAGTGCGTTGGAAAGTTTTGTCAATCTGTCGAAAACAACATTTCCGTTTTTATTATCAAAGGACACGATGCCATTGTCTCTTGTAAATTGCAGCATCTCGGCGAATTTGTCCGAAAGTCCCTGGTCGCGTTTGACCTTTTCCTTTTGTAGAATTTTCAGCACCTCGGTAACTGTGCTGCGTTTTTGGCTCGATTGGTAATTCACGTAAGAATCCATTACGGCGTTGACTACCGCAGCGGCCTCCGGCGGGTACGGCGAATCGAATGAAACCGATATAATATCGTCTTTTTCGCCGATAGTGACTCTCAGGTATCTCTTCAAATAACCGAGCAGATTGTCGACATTGGTAAAGGACTTCATATTTGTGATTTGGCTGTCCTGTGCCACTTCGGAAAGAATGGGGGTGGACCTTATCAGTTCGCCCTGCGTGTTGAGATAGTTGTTGGAGCGGGTCATTATGCCTTCATATTCGTTTATAATTTTGGGACCGGACTGCTCCACATATACTCTCGACTCGCTCGTATAAATCGGCGTGGCTTTTATAATGTATATCAATGCAGCAATGAGAAAGCCGGCGGTCGTCAGCAGGATAGTCCATCGATGCCATAGAATCGTGTGGACAAATCCCTCATAATTCCGAGTTTGTGCCTGTTCAGGTGTCAGGTTATGGCTTTTGTTTCCATAAGCCTTAATGTCCATAATTTATTAAACCCCCATAGCGGTATGTCAATCATAAGTAAAACGGCTGTCCGCCCCGACCGTAATGTGGAAGACCTCTGCAAAAAATTTATTGACCCGTGTCTGAAGTGTGTGGTCAACGTATATCAGGTCACCGGGCTGTACATTCATCCGGTACGCATCGGACAGATAGCTGCCATCAATTCTTAAGGTAACACGTAGAGTTTCGCCGGATGAATCCTGGCGGTATATTTTCAGATAATGCGGGTCGGCTACCATATCGAGTCCGCCGGCAAATGCCAAAGCTTCCATCAGGTTGTAATGGACATCCGACGGATACGGAAAGATGCCTGATTTGTTCACAAGCCCTATTACTGCAAATATGCGTTCGCTTTCCCTCTGGTATTTTTTTACCTCGCAGACCACCATCGGTCGTGTAACTACATATTTCGGATAGTAGGCATCCACAACAGATGCTTCTATCTGAGCAAGAGTATATCCGGCAGCATTGAGCTGTCCGATGATAGGCAGCGTTATAGTGCCGTCCTGTGCGACCCTGACTAAGTAAGGTTCGGCCTCGTTGCGTCCGTAGGTTGGACGCAGCCATTCGGGCAGGTCGGACGAAATGACACGCAGCACAGTAGGCATCTGAAATTCGAGCACATCACCGGCAATTACACGATATGGTCCTGCCAACTCTTTACTGCCCGGAGGATAACCAATAGCAGTTTCCGGATTCAGAGGACCAGCCTTGTTGAATATTTCGAGCTGCTCAGCCGAACTGGTGCCTGAGCCGCATCCAACAATAAGCACGCTCGAAAATATTAAAAGAGCGGCTGCTAAAAAAAGATATATAAAAAATCCTTTTTGGTGTTTTTGCATCGAATAACCCCCAAGTCGCAAAACCCCCAATCTGTAGCGAACGGTTCACAACCCCCATCTTGGTAATGAAAAATGCCCGTTCAATATTATCAATTTTATCGGCCTTAACTTAAATCGGGCATTAACTTTTTTCACAGATGAGTTGCACAAATTATGATTATTCAAGCCGAAATGCGTCTGAAAATGACCTGTTTTATCGGTCAACAATATTGATAAAGCAATTTTATCGGACATTACAGATATAATTGAAGTGACATTTAAATAATAAAAATAGTGCGTTTTCTATACTGATAATCACCGTATGCGGGATATGCCTTTTTAAGAGTCAGGTGATAAAAATTGACAATTCAGATATAAAATGATATAATTAGTAAAATTCTGGAGGAGGTTCTTCGGAGGATAGTAACCTCATTTGTGTGGTGTCTGCAGCAATTAGTTTTATCGCTGTTGTTTAAGCGGAATAATGTATTTTCAGGTGATGTGCCGTATTGCTGCCGAGGGGGATGAGAATGCTTTCGGTGTTGATGAAAAGATTGGCCGGAATCAGCCGGCAAGGTAAGCAGTGGGCTGATTCTCCATTTCCGCTGGTTCAATTTTCACTGTTTGTTATCTGCCTGATTTTTTCTTTGCGGTGTATTCCCGGACTGATTCACCTTCAACCAATTGGATGTTTAGGGCAGTGTTCATTCCAGTCACGGACCGAAAAAGAAGGCCTGATTAAACAGGACAGCCAGACTGTCTGTCGTGTAGCATTTCACCCGTCTTATGCCAAAAACCGCTATATGGTTGTTGAAGGCACAATAGCAGTATTGGATGCGAGCAAAGCCGGCTCTGGTAATGGCGGAAATAACTATCCTGTTATACTTGATACCGGAGCATCGCAGTCGATTTTTCTTACTGGGCGGCACATTCTTGAAAATGGGCTAATT
>CAZYWY010000095.1:0-6914 GCA_964651605.1 uncultured Pirellulales bacterium
CCACAATGAAATGGTTAGCGGTATAAGCAAAAGAGAAAGAGTTAATTTTCGCAACCGGATTGCCGACCAAATGGAACGAATTATATATTGTATTAAAACAGCTTCCATAAGTTCTATAATATCAAATCAAGACTAAAGTTGTTATTTTATTTTTTCAGGAATAGATTGCCCGGCAGTTGCTTAACCAGGCCTTTAAGCTGGAGTGAAATCAGGCCGGCGTTGACACTGCCTGAGTGAAGATTCGTCTCGGCTATGATTTGCTCAAGGTGCAGCGGCTCTTTGCTTAGGTAATTGTAAATTTTCTTCTCATTCTCAGTCAAATTCAACCGGGCGGCATCAAATAGAGGTGCATCGATTTTTTCCTCCGCAACCGTTGCCTCTTTCACGGCCAGCTCTTTCAACTGTTGGCCATAATGGCCGAGTGCTTCCATTACGTCCTCGATGGATTCGACTAATTTTGCACCCTGTTTGATTAGCTGATGTGTCCCTTTGCTCAATGGCGAGTCGATTTTGCCCGGCACCGCCATAACTTCCCGTTCGTAACTGACAGCCGCCTCAGCGGTAAGCATTGCACCCGAACGAAGGCTCGCCTCGATGACAATTGTCCCCAGTGACAGGCCTGCAATTATGCGGTTGCGGGGCGGGAAGTTGCCCGCCAGCGGCTCACAGCTCAGGGGCAGTTCGCTGATGCAGGCCCCGGATTTTGCTATAAACTCCGACAATTTTTTATTTTCCGGCGGAAACATATTGGCAAGTCCGCAGCCTAAAACGGCAAGCGTCCGTCCGCCTGCGGAAAGGGCCCCCTGATGTGCTGCGGTGTCTATACCGCGAGCAAGTCCTGAACAAATCGTAAATCCTGCCGATGCTAAACGGTACGCCAGTCTTGATGACTGCTCCTGGCCGTATAAACTGCATTGTCTTGAGCCTACGATTGATATTGCCAGATTATCCTGCCGGGTTATTTGGCCTTTGATATAAAGTAGAGGCGGCGGGTCGTAAATCTGCCCAAGCACCGGCGGATAGCGTTTGTCCTCGATGTTGATTATGTGAACACCGAGTTTTTCTGCCAGCTCAAGCTCGGCCTGTGCATCGAATTGATTGCGTGTTCCGAAAATCTGCTCTGCTGTTATGCGGCCTATACCTTCAGTTTTTTCCAGTTCACCAATCGAGGCATCGAGAACTGCCTGCGGAGAGCCGAACCGTTTGAGAAGTCTGGCGAATATGACCGGGCCTACGCCGTCGGCGGCTTTTAGCCTGAGCCAGCTTTCAATATCCGCAGAATTTGGCTGAGTTTGTGTCACCCGGGCTTTCTCCATTGCCGAGCATCGTTTTCTATAAGTTTGTCCGCAGCGGGGAAACTCTCCGCTCCTGCGGGATATTCATACAGGGCGGATTTGTCACTGTGCCAATTCCGGATAACCGGCATCAGGAATTGCCACGCTGCTTCGATGGCGTCCTGCCTGGTAAAAAGCGTCTGGTCGGACTGCATACAATCCAGCAGCAGCCTTTGATACGCCTCCGGCGCCTCGGTGCCGAAGATGTCCTGGTAGCTGAAATTCATCGTCAGGGTGCTGATGCAGGTTTTGGCTCCCGGGCTTTTGGCCTGGAAGCTCAGCCGGATTCCTTCCCTTGGCTGGATTTGCAGGACAAGAATATTCGCAGGGGCGCAGTTAAGGTCCAGTGAAACGAACATACAATGCGGGACTTTTTTAAAGATAATTGCAATATCGGTATCCCGGCACGATAGTCTCTTGCCGGTTCGCAGATAGAAGGGGACATCTTTCCACCGCCAGTTATCAACAAAAATTTTTGCAGCAACAAAAGTTTCTGTGACGGACTTTTTATCCACACCCGGTTCTTCTCTATAACCAGGGACATCCCTGTCGTTTATTTTGCCGGCGGCATATTGGCCGCGGACGAAAAATTTGTCCACATCCTGCGGTTTGAGCGGGCGCAGCGAGCGGATTAGCTTGACCTTTTCATCGCGAATACTGTCCGGCGCAAAGGAGAGCGGCGGTTCCATCGCTGCCAGGCTGAGCAGTGTGAGCGTATGGTTTTGGAACATATCAATCAGGGCGCCGCTGCGGTCATAATAGCCCGCCCGATTTTCTACGCCGTCGGATTCAGCGATTGTGATTTGTATATGGTCAATGTAATTGCGATTCCAGAGCGGCTCGAAAATGGCATTGGCAAAGCGGAACATCAGGATATTCTGGACGGTCTCCTTGCCGAGGTAGTGGTCGATTCGATAGACCTGCGACTCGTCGAAATAATGGTGTATTTGGCTGTTCAGCTCGAGCGCACTTTGCAAATCAGTGCCGAACGGCTTCTCGATGACTAATTTTGCCTGTTGTGCCGACAAACCTGCCAGGCCGAGCTGTTCGGTGATTTTCCCACACAGCAGGGGGGGTACAGCAAGATAGAAGATGACTCCGTTACCGTTGTTGTATTTGTTGTTCAGCCCTGAAATTTTTGCTGCGATTTTTTTATAAAAAGAGCCATCATCATAATCGCCCGCCAGGTAATACAAATTTTCTGTAAAAAGCCAGGCTTGCTTTTCCACAGTATCCGGGTATTTTTGCAGGATTGCCTGTTTTACACTGTTTCTGAACTGCACATCGGTTTGCGCGGTTCTGGCTGCACCGAGCAGATAAAAACGCTCATTCAACAAGCCTGCCTGAAAGAGCTTGAATAGACCTGGCAATAGTTTTCTGTGTGTCAGGTCGCCGGAAGCTCCGAAAACCACAAAACCGCCCGGTCCGGCCGGCGTCTCTATACAGGCATCAGCCTGCCCTGTTATGGAAAGACTAATATCCTGCACGGCTTATCCTGCTGTTTATTTACTCTTCGAGTGGTTCAAAATCATCTTTTTCTGCGCCGCATTCCGGGCAGACCCAGTCATCGGGCAGGTCCTCGAATGCGGTGCCCGGTTCTACGCCGTTTTCCGGGTCGCCGATTTCAGGGTCATAGATGTAACCGCACAAAAGGCATTTATACTTTTCCATATTTTTGTCTCTCCATGAGTAACGTGTCATTCCCGCGCAAGCGGGAATCCATACCCTTAAATTTGTTATTGGATACCTGCTTTCGCAGGTATGACAATAACAACATTCATTTTGAATCAGCTATGTTTCTTTTTAGCCTGCTCGATATAAGTTGCTGCCGAGCGAGGTGTCCTGCCGCCTTTGACGTCACGGTAATAAGTATAACTCATCGGTATTTTCTGAGCATCGATAGTCTCGCAGGCGACAATTCTGCCGATAAACAGCGTATGAGTCCCGACGTCAATAGCTTCGGTTACCTGCGCTTCTATAACAGCAACGGCGTTATCCAGCACTATTTTACTGCCTGTTACGCCTGTTTTATAATTTATTTTTTCGAGCTTGTCGATGTCCCTTCCAGTTTTAAAGCCGAATCTGCCTATGAAATCCATCGGGGTGCTTTCGGCAAGAATCGATATGGAAAAAGCCCTGCTGTCACAGATATATTGATGAGTAAGACTTTTTTTGTTCAGACTCACTGCCAGCATCGGCGGCTCCGGTGTCAGTTGAAAGACGGAATTGACGATACAGCCATTGGACTTTTCCTTGTCGCCGGAGCAAATTATGCACATCGGATAATTTAATTTGAACAGCGATTCCAAATCTATCATATAATCATCCGTTGCAGTTATGACTGCGTATTGAATAGAGGTTGCTACTTCAGTTCTCTTAGTTTCTGTCCGAGGATTACGATATGGCTGAATTCTTCTTTGATTATAGCCTCTACCTTTTCTTTGCCTGCGTAATGCGGGACAGCCTCTCTGAGTCCGACATAAAATGCAATCGAGTCCTTTTCCAGACCTACAGCTATTTTCAGCACATCCGCCGGAGTTTTCAGATTGGCCAGCAGTTTCACAGGGTCGCTCCTTGTGTCGAATATGTGCTCATCTGCCATTACTCGCAGGTACATTTGTGCCTGGCCGTCAGGGTCAAAAACAGGCGACTCCTGGTCTTCTTTATCAAGCTGAGCCTGCATAGCGGCAAATGTTTTCAGGTGCTTGTCTTCCATTTCTGCAAGCTCGTTAAGCACCTTGGAAAGGTCTTTGAATTTTGTTGCCGCAACCCGATAGAATTTTGCTCCGTTTCTTTCGATTTCCTGAGCCATCTCGAATATTTCATCAGCATTGAAAGGCATACCCATTATATTTTCTCCTTGTTTTAGAAGTTATATTATCCTTTCCACAGGCCGTGGACATTGCAGTATTCTCTTGCACTGACTGAACTGGCCTTGATGTTAAAAATTGCCTCAGCCGGCGTACCCGGGCTCAGAAATTGCCTATAGGCTTTGCCGTCTGCCAGCAGTTCTATCCATTCGATGTAATGTTTTTCTTCCATTGGATGCGGGACGCTGCCGACCTTTACCTTGTAGCCGCCCTCGATTTTTTCGATTACCGGCACGTGTTTTTCCTTGCCTGTATCGGCTGTTTTCTCAACTAATAGCTCCATTGGTTCACCGCAGCAGACCAGCTCGCCTGCTCCGCCGTGAAGCACCTCGACAATATTACCACATATATTGCATTTATATACCTGTAATTTCGTTGCCATTGTTTAATCCTTTCAGTATTTAATTCGTGATATTCAATTCTTTATGTCCTGCCGCAATTTCATCTGCAAGCCTGTCCAGTGCGTTGAAATCCTTGTCTTTGGGCTGCCCCTTAACGACCACCGGCTCAAGAATTTTAGCTTTGATATTAGGCATCAGCGAGGTTAGTTGCTCCGGCATTTTGCCTGCCCAGCCGAACGAGCCGATAATCGAAGCGAATTTTAGCTTCGGGCGAAGGGCATTGACTAAAAATGCCGCATAAGCCGCACAGGGATGCGCCCCTGTCAGCACGGTAGGCGAACCTATAACCACCGTTGCAGCATCAACCAGTGCTATCGCCAGCTTGCCGATGTCAACAGATGAAAGCTCGAACTGTCTGACCGTAATTGCCCTTTGAATCAAAGCATTGACAAAATATGATACCATTTTTGCTGTGCTGCCGTGCATCGAAACGTAAGCAATTATAACTTCGTTTTTTACGTTATCCGATGCCCAGTCTTTATATGCGCCGATGATAAATTCCGGCTCGTTGTGGAGCGGGCCGTGGCTGGGGGCTATGATGTCAATGTCCCTGTCTGCGATTTTTGCGATGTTAGAATTGAGCTGCCTGCGGAAAGGCATCATAATCTCCGCATAGTACCGCTTGGCAGATTCATATACCACAGCCTTGTCGTCGGCGTAAAGGCTGCTTGTGGCAAGATGAGCGCCGAAAAAGTCACAGGGAAACAGGATTCTGTCTTCCTTCAGATATGTCCCCATCGTCTCAGGCCAGTGGACCCACGGCAGATAAATAAATTCGAGCGTTTTATTACCAAGTGACAGGCTCTGGCCGTCCTCTACAGTGATAAACCGGTCCTGCTCTATTTCGAGAAATTCAAGCAGCATTTCTTTGCATTTCGGATTGGTTACCACCTTTGCATCAGGATACATCAGCAGTACATCGCCGATGCTGCCGGAGTGGTCCTGCTCGGCGTGATGGCTGATTATATAATCAATTTTTTCTACGCCGCTTATTATGAGATTTTCAAGCAGGACATTCGTTTTTGTCGGGTCAACCGTATCGAGCAGGGCGGTCTTGTCGCTCCCCTTTATTAGATAGGCATTGTAGCTTGTCCCGTCGGGCAGCGGAATGAGCCTGTCGAAAAGTCTTGCGTCCCAGTCAATCGCCCCGACTTCGTATATATCGTTTTTGATTTTTCTCATTTTATGATGCCTTTCAAAGCCTCGATTGCTTCATTATAGTCAGGCTCATTTGTCAGTTCTTTTACTATCTGGATATATCTGATAACCCCTGCGGCATCGACGATAAACACCGCCCGTGCCAGAAGGCGAAGCTGTTCTATAAGCACGCCGAAAGCCTTGCCGAATTCTGCTTTGCGGTGGTCTGAAAATGTAAGCACATTTTTCAGACCCGACGCCCCGCACCATCTTTTTTGTGCAAAAGGCAGGTCCATACTGATAGTTAAAACCACGACATTGCTGTCCAGCGTTGCGACTTTTTCGTTGAATTTGCGGGTTTGTATATCGCAGACGCTCGTATCCAGAGATGGAACGGAGGAAACCAGGCAGATTTTTCCTCGAAAAGAAGAAAATTTTACCGGCGACAGGCCGTTGTCTAAAACCTCAAAATCGGGAGCCGATTGGCCTGTTTTAACCTCATTGCCGGATAAGACTAAGGGATTGCCCTTCATCTTAACGATTCTTCTGTCTTCCATTATTTCTCCTTTTTCGTGAACCGTTCATACTGCGACACTATCTTGCCGGAATATACGGGATAAAATTACTCAAGTAAATACCGAATTTCCCTTAAATTGCCACTTTTTTTGCTTAATAGTTTGTTGCTTCCAGTTCAAAATGCGCCTTTGGATGTGAACAGGACGGACATACCTCAGGTGGTTCTGTCCCCTCATGTACATAACCGCAGTTCCGGCAAACCCATCTTGTCGGCTCGCTGCGTTTGAAAACCATACCTTTTTCAATATTGGCCGCCAGTGCAAGGTATCGCTGCTCGTGGCGTTGTTCCGCAACGGCGATTTTGCGAAAGACCTCGGCAATTTCGGTGAATCCTTCCTTATCGGCAGTCTTTGCAAAATCAGGATACATCTGCGTCGTTTCATAATGTTCGCCTGCCGCCGCTGCTTTAAGATTATCGAGTGTCTTGCCGATAACGCCGGCCGGGAAGGATGCGGTTATTTCCACTTCGCCGCCTTTGAGGAATTTGAACTCACGCTTGGCGTGTTCTTTCTCCTGATTGGCTGTCTCTTCGAAAATTGCTGATATCTGCATATAACCTTCCTTCCTGGCCTGGCTGGCAAAATACGTGTACCTGT
>CAZYWY010000096.1:0-6884 GCA_964651605.1 uncultured Pirellulales bacterium
GAAATATGGAACTTTGTTAAAGTTTTATTCGTTGTATAGTCGATACCAGTATTAGAAGTATATATCAAAGCTCCAAAGGGATTTAGGGGATACACAAGATATAGTGGTTTTGCTCGTGGTAAAAAAGGGTTTTTTTACCTGCAAGTTAAGAGTTAATAAGGTAGTTTTAATGTTGAATTTTGATTCAAAGAGACGTCTTAATAGTCGGAATTGCCGGTTGAGACCAACTGATAAAGATGCTGCTTCTGAAAAAGATGTAATAATGGAGCAGATTCTTGATAACCTCAACACCACACCGATAGGTCAGGTATTAAAAAAGATTGCTGCCCTGCCCGAAGTCAGCCAGGACAAAATTCTTAATGTTCGCCGCCAGCTTACCAAAGGAAAATACGACCTTAATGAACGACTTGATATAGCTTTGGACAAGGTTCTTGAGGACCTGACCACATAGTATATTTCAGTATGGCAGGGTCGTCACCTTTTTTACGAGATTATTTCAGGAACATCATCATCCGGCTCGTCCATTTCTACGGGTTTATAGCCGGGCTGTTTTGATTTTTCCACCTCTGCTTTGAAGGCTTTGGTAACTTCTTCCTGAATTCTTTTCCGGCAATCAATATTTATCGGGTGGGCTATATCGGCGTGCAACTTCATTCTGCCTTTAAGGTCTTTGCGGGCCCGATTATGTTTCAGGTTTGTGCCGCAATTGTTGCAAAACTTGGCTCGCAGGTGGTTTTTTCCTCCGCATTTCTCACAATGGTCGCTCATTTTTCTCGAAGGCATAGCTACAAAAAAACCATTTATGCCTTCTATAACCTTGATATCACGCACCACAAACTCGCCGTCCATCGTGACTGAGCAGAAAGCCTTTAGCCTGTTGTCTTTGTTGTTCATCAGCTTGACTCTGACCTCACTGATTTTCATTTTTTGCCTCGCTAAAAAAGTTCACCATGGATTGTTTCTCACGATAACGCTTTTGCAGCCGGTTTCTTTCTCAATTTTGTTTTTATATTCCATTGTTTTGTTATAATCCCCGCTTTTAAGAATACAAAACAACGCTGAACCACTGCCGCTAAGACAGCAAGGCCCGATGCCTAACGACTGAATTTTATTTTTCAACTCGGCAAGAGTATTTTCCAAATTAAAACAACTCGTCTCCAATATATTTACGCACTGTTTTGCTGCTAAATCAATCCTGTTTTTTTCAATAAAGCCTTTTATTATCTTACTTGTTCGCTCATATAATTGCCGGTCGTGTCTATAATTTGCATAAACCATTTTGGTAGAAACAGTTATATCAGGCAGGATTAAAATGGCAAGAAAATTAAATTTTTCCCTGATTTTTTTAATTATTTCACCTTTTCCTCTGCAAAAGGCCAGCGGGCCATTCAAAATGAAAGGCACATCACTTCCCAGTTGTTGTGCCATTTGAGCCAGTGTTTTTTTATCAAGGCCTGTTTTGAGGAACTTATTAAGCCCCATAAGAACGGCTGCTGCATCACTACTGGCAGAGCCAAGGCCGGTGCCGGCAGGAATGTTTTTCTGCAAAGTTATATTCAGGCTGCTCGCAAGTCCGCAGTGCTGCAGCAACATTTTGGCAGCTCTATAAATAAGATTTTCTTCTCCCGATGGTGCCCAGAAAGGTCCTTTGCATAAAAGCTCAATGCCGGTTGTCCTGCCCTGCGAGATGATAATTTCATCATACCAGGTGACTTTGGCCATAACTGTTTCAATTTCGTGAAAGCCGTCCGGGCGTTTGCCGGCAATCAGCAGTGACAGATTGATTTTAGCCGGAGCAAGCACTGATAGTGTATTATCAATAGTGCTGAATTGTTTTTTATCGTCCATATTTTTCGGGATTATACCATTGATGTCTGCTCTTAAAAAGCATATAATTCGACGCAGATTGTTTGGTCTAATAAATGGAATATTTACGAATGATTTAAATAAAGAAAGGGAAGAATTATGTCTGCAAAAGTTACCTTCATCATTGCCTGTGTATTAGTTACCTTGGCCGGATGTGCCGGCCAGTCCAAACAGGAAGCAACCACAATCAAACCGGTCGCTGATATAACAAACCAACCAGCAGTCATTGCCACAAACCAGCTGGTAGCCTATACCACAAACCAGCCGGTTGCCAATGTAACAAACCAGCCGGTTGCCAATGTAACAAACCAGCCGGTAGCCAATTCAAGAGGCACAACGTTCATAGAGGACGAAACTGGCCATCGCTGGCCGGTTCATGATACTTCTCGCCCGGCCCCGCCGATTATCACACCCGGTACCGAAAGCATACAGGCACAAGCCGGTACTGCGCCATCAGATGCTATTGTTTTATTCGATGGCAACGACCTTTCCAACTGGACATCAGAACGAGGCCGCCAGCCGGGCTGGATTGTTCGGGATGGTTACACCGAATGCGTTAGAGGCTCCGGCCCTATCCAAACAAAACAATCTTTCGGCTCCTGCCAGTTGCACCTCGAATTCGCTACACCATCACGAGTCACCGGCAGCAGCCAGGGCCGGGGAAACAGCGGTGTATTTATAATGTCAACTTATGAGGTACAAGTCCTCGATTCTTATGATAATCCAACCTACCCTGACGGCCAGTGTGCAGCTTTGTATGGCAGGAACGTGCCGCTTGTAAATGCCAGCCGAAAGCCGGGCGAATGGCAAAGCTTCGACATTGTTTATCATCGGCCTTTATTCGAGGACGGCAAGGTCACCAGGAAGGCCACTTTCACAATCTTTCACAACGGAGTGCTTGTTCAGGACCACGTCGTGCTGCAGGGCGGAACCGACTGGCTGGGAGCAACTATGGTAAGTAATTATTATCCGATTGCTGACAAGCTGCCCCTCAAGCTGCAGGACCATAGCAACCCGGTGAGATATCGTAATATCTGGATTAGAGAACTGAAAGATTAGATTTTCAGCCTTTTGTCACGACATTCTGATTTAAAACCTCCGTCGGTTCAACTCCAGTGGGAATCCATCCGCCCTTTCATTCCCAGCCATATTTTGTCATTCCCACGGTTGTTTTGCATATTACAGGTTACAAAGACTACAGACCAAATCAAAAACCTCATCAACGCTGATTCGTTTCATACAGGCATTATCGTTGCAGGTAGAAAACCTGTTATTGTATGCGTTCACACAAGGGCTGCACGGAATATTTTTCCAGATGATATGCGAGCGAGGAGTAACAGCCCCGAATAGTTTTGGCGTCTCAGACCCGAATAAAGTTACTACCTGAATGTCTGTCAGTGTAGCGAAATGTGCCGGGCCGCTGTCATTTGTTACAAGCACATCGGCAAGGCAGTAAAGCATCATCAGCTGCCGCAGTGTGGTTTTGCCCGTCATCGAGAAGCACCGCTCAGAACCAACCTGCTCGACCAGCTTTTGTGAGTGTATCGCTTCATCAGCAGCGCCGGTAAAAGCCACGTGTACCACCGGCGATTTCCTGAGTAATCGTCCGGCAAGCTCAACATAGCGCTCGGCAGGCCATCGCCGAAGAGGCAACATATCAGAAGCGTTGGCATTAAGAAGTATCAGCGGTGAATAATTGGCCGTCCCCGCTATTTCTTTGAGAACTGCCCTGAACTGATTCAATTCATCCTCACCTGGGGTAAAATGCGACTGGATATTGTGAATCGGCGGAGTGTCTATATTCAATCTTGGCGTATCCTGCCCCGGCAAATCGATCGCCTCAACCATCATCTCGAACATTACACTTGCGTGCAGATGCGGATTGTAGTTCAGCCTGTGCGTCATTAAATCTCCGCGATAGGGCGACCCTTCGACAAAGCCGTGAAGCCCTACTCTCGTGTCTGCCCCGCTCAGATAAGTTAAAACAGCTGAACTACGAGCAAAAAATTCAAAATCAACAGCAGCGTCTATTTTCAGTCCGCGAATCTTTCGTATCGCCCCGATTATTCCCAGGAGCATCGAGATAAAATTTCTTGTAGAGATAGGGATGACATTTTTTTCAGGTATAATTCCCATCACATCTATTATAAAACGGTTCTGGTCGAAAACCAAAAAATATACATTTTCACTTCCGACCATTTGTACAGCACGACGAACAGCAGCGTCTGCCAGGACAGTCGCTCCCTGCTCGGCAAGTTTGATAAAAAGTATGTGGCGGATTTTTTCAGGTTGAGATTTATGTCCAAACACCTCACGAAGCTTTCGAAAGACCGTCAAGATAAAACATATTGGCCTGCCCAGCCAGCGGTCGATTCGTCTCATCGTAGCTATCTTCATCAAAAGCTCCCTGAGAAATTCCTGACGGTTTTAAGCGATGCCTTTTAGTGCAAAAAATATAACTGAAAAGCAGTCAAATATCAAACCACTATTTATATCGGTACAAATATATCCTGAATTTAGCATTAGCGAGCTGCCTTCTCCGAGGTTTGCAGGAACTTATGGTTGCGAAACGCGGGAGGCGATTGCCTGGATTTTTTTTGCCAAACTTGGATCCCACGAACGTGTCTGCATAAGGCTGTCATAACTGGCATACGACTTATTCAGGGAAATTGCCTTGCGTAAAAAATCATCTGCAAGAGCGGTCTGTCCCATTGCGTCATAAGTTAGGGCCAATCCCGCAAAGGAAAGCGCCAATCCCGCAAAGGGATCGCCATGAATGGGTGTAAGTTGAATGGCTTTTTGGAAAGCCTTTTCAGCTTTGTCGTATTCTCCCATTGCGTAAAATGTAAAACCAAGATTATTGTAACATTCTTTTGAATACGGATTTTTTGTAACTGTGTCCTTCCATAAGGAAAGATTGTTATGCCATACGTGTATTCGCTGAACCGTAAATGAACCTAAAAAGATATAAACCGCAGCGGATGGTATTATCACCGCCCAGAGCCATTTTCCTGCCGGCGCCTTCAATCGACACAGCAGGGCACCCAATGCCATACAAATTCCAGCCATCGGAAGATATAAATACCTGTCCGCTATAGGATTGTATATCGGCACAAGATTAGAGACAGGCAGTATTGCAAGAATATAAAATATTATTCCGAAGGCAAAAGCCTTATTCCTCGAGCTTAGAATTACCGTTATTACAATCAAAACAGCTAGCGCACCCAGAGCTGCCGGCAGAGTAATGAAACTTATATAATTAGATGCATAATATGCACAAAACAGACCGGGCCAAACAATTTCGAGTAATTGAAAAGCCAACATTCTCGGCTCAATAGCAAGCATCGCCGAAAATGAGCCGCCAATATATTCGGCTTTGTGAATAGAAATCATCGACTCAGGAGGAATAAGCGTAAAACGGGCAATCATAAATGCGCCTGTGGCAGTCAATCCTGCGACAATTAATGTCAACCAGGGACGCCTTTGTGTATTCTTGCGGACAACCAGCCAGTATAGAACCAGCAATACAGAGGCAACAACGCCGTTTTCCTTGGCAGCGACGGCAGCAAAAATAAAAAATACAATCAGAACGCCGATTAGCAAATTTGATAAAATTTTCTGTGTTGGAAATCTGTCCGCCAGAGCAAGAACCAAAAGCGTAAAGAATGTAGTCAGCAAGTCTTCTCTGAATGTGATGACACAGGCAGCTTCGGTATTGGCAGGATGTATCGCAAAAAGCAGCGCAGCGGCAAGAGCTGCCCATAAAGGCCCGATACTTCTGTCGCTTTTCGGACACAGCCTCAGTAATATCTTGTAAATTACCCAAAAAAGCAACAATGCACAAAGACAATGCAGCAGCAGATTGGTGAGGTGATAGCCGAAAGGATTTTGCTTCCAAAGTGTCGCATCGAACATCAGAGACAGGACCATAACAGGTCTGTTATTATCGATAATATCTTTTCTCATTGACGATAAAGTAAGTACATCGACGAAATGTGCGGGATTAAACAGGTAATTGTCGCCCGGTATCTGCGGACAGTCGTCGAAAACGAAATCAGCCGACAGACTAGGCAGATATAGCACTGCTGCAACAGCAGCAACTATTATAGCACACACAGTAGGCTTTGATATTATTTTATATAGTTTTTTAAGTGAGCCGTTTTCCATTTCTAAAATTCCTGCCAGTTATATGCGATGCGTTTTCTTGCAGAGAATATAACTGAACTGCAATCAAATGTCAAACCACGAGGTATATCGATAAAAGTAAAGCCCGTATTTAGCTGGTACCGGCGGGTTTCCTTAAACAGTCGATAATCCAAAGCAGGAATTATTGCCGTTGGCAGCTATGAGGAACTAATACCCAGCGCACTCATCTGACTCTGCAGCAGGGCCAGAGTTTTTTCGAGAGTCGCAAAACGGGCAGTAAGTTGTGCTTTCTTTTTTGCCAGGCGGGTCTCTTCGTTATCTATTCTTTCCTGCAGGTTTTCGATTTGGTCTTTGACGTGCGTTTGGTCGATTTGGAGCGAGCCGGTCGAAGTCTTGAGCATTCTGTTGAGAGCGTCTTCCATCGCACCGGCAAAGCCCTGCTTTACCCACACATTGGCTGTGTAAGTGCCGTCCCTGTTTAAATCAACGCTCAACTGCAGGCCGTTCTCAGCGTACAGCGGGTTACCGTGACTATCGAAAGAACTGTTGCCTGTAATAATATTTCCACTGTAAGAAGCATCGCGGTATGTTGTCTCGCTGGAGAGTTTGATTTTCGCGCTGGTAATTACCCCGCCGCTTATGACCACTTCAACATTGTAAGTTTCTGCCTTTGTATATTTACTGCTTGCGTCATAGAATTTGATTGTATTGCTGTTGCTGGAACCGGTTTTATCTGCTCCGATTAAGGCCAGCGCATCCATATAATCTTTCACTACAGCATCGTCAAAAATATCTGAATCAAAACTTAACTTGCCGTCAGAATCCAGCTCCAGACCCAACTGTCCGGGCAATAAAAAAGTATCAATGACGTT
>CAZYWY010000097.1:0-3395 GCA_964651605.1 uncultured Pirellulales bacterium
GAATTCGACCCGGAAGTGACAAGGGCGACCTGCACCTTCTGCGCATCAGGGGCCCTGAACTGGAAAGTGACCCGTGAATCGGCTTCAATACGCGGATACGGAGATCCATAAATATTATAAGGCGAAGGATGCGCCGGAACATTGGGCGCATCGACGGAGCGCACTGGAGCGGGGACCATCTCCCGCTTTGAGGTAGTCTTATTTATTTGAGTTGAACAGGATACGCCAGCTAAAACGACCGTCAATAAAATAAATAATAGTGTTTGTTTCATTTTTAGACTTCCTTAAATGATTTTACTACTCAAACTGACCGATTCATAATGAAATATTGTCATAAGTTAATACTTTCCAATAAGTTTCCACAAGTTGTCATTCCCGCGTAAGCGAGAGTCCACTGCCGGGGAAAAATAACTGTCATACCCGCCTGTGCGAGTATGACAGTTTAAATCGTTTTGTTTGAGTTATTAGAATTTTCTATCAAACTACTCTGGTTTTATTTATTAAATTGTTCAGTCCTGAAACAGAAGCATGGCGTACTCACGCAAGCTGCGTCGCCAGCTCTGGAACTCGTGAGCAGTCAGAGGGGAGACGAATGATGCAGCTTTGATGCCGGCGGCATTAAGTGTGTCCGCAGCGGCTTTGACGCTATTAGACCCGCCCTCGCGGCTGCCATAACTCATAAATACGAGTTTAACCTTCTCTTTGTCGGTAATTTCCGTTGGGGAGATTGTACCGCCGCTGAATAGCCCGATGTGCGAGAATTTGTCGAGGTTGGCCAGGGTGACGGATTTGGTCTGCATGGCACCCATCGAAAGACCGGCCATTGCGCGATGCGACTGGTCGGCCTGGGTGCGGAAGTTGCTGTCAACCCAGGGAATCAAGTCATTAACCATGAGCTGACCATAAGCGCCGCCTCCTGCTCCGCCCATTCCTCCCATCATCCCACCAAAACCACCTCGGCCAGCACCTGCGCCCCGGCCGGCACCTGCACCACGACCTGCACCTGCACCAGCGCCCATGCCACGACCTGCACCAGTACCTGGGCCAGCACCCGCGCCAGGTGCAACTGCAGCACCGGGAACGCCGCGGCCTGCACCAACTCCGGCTCCAGCGCCCATGCCTCTACCGGCTCCAGCGCCCATGCCTCTACCGGCTCCAGCACCCATGCCTCTACCGGCACCACGACCTGCACCACCCGCGCCGCCGACTGCACTGGTTTCCATTACCACAATGAAGGGCTTGGCCTTACCTTCGGCGAGCAGATTGTCGAGGATTACATTCGTACGTCCCATTTCAATCCACACCCGCTCATCCTCACCGCCGCCGTGTTGCAGATAAAGCACGGGATAGCGGACCGTGGTGTTTTTCTCATAATCAGGCGGTGTATAGACGAAGATATGACGCCAGGAATTGATGCTCTTGGCAAAGTAATTCTTGATTAGCACATTGCCGTGCGGCACATCTTTTAACTCATAAAAACCACCCTCTGGGTCAGGGACTTCAAAGCCGTTGCACATGTGGCTGTAACCGATGAACGCATTAGTGCCGGGGTCCAACACCATTGCGCCATCAACGAGCATCCAATAGTTGTGATATCCGAGGTCTTGCGGTGCACTGGTGTAGGTCCATACGCCACTGTCGCTTTTGACCATATCTTTGGCACTGTTGTTAATGGAAACCTGTACCTTCTGTGCATCGGGAGCTCTGAACTGGAAAGTAACTCTGTTGTCGGCTTCAATTTGCGGATACTGGGAACTCGGGAAATTGTACGGTGAACGATGTACCGTACCTGCTGCGGAAGGGGATAGTGCCGCAGTGTTGCCCATTTGCGCCCAACAGGTTCCGCCGGCCAAAACGACCATCAGTAAAATAAATAATAATATTTGTCTCATTTGAAAATCTCCTTAAATAATTTTATTAGAATTTTCTATAAAACCACTCTGGTTTTTATTCATCCAATTGTTCAGTCCTGAAACAGAAGCGGGGCCATCTCATGCAGGCTGCGACGCCAGGTCTGGAACTCGTGAGCTGTATTCTCAGATACATAACCGACAGCCTTGACTCCCGCTGCATTAAGAGCTTCAGCAGCGCTTTTAACGTTATTGGCGCCACCCTCACGGCTGCCATAGCTCATAAACACCAGTTTTACCTTCGACTTGTCAGAAATGCTTGTCGGGGAGATGGTGCCACCGCTGAGCAGGCCGATATAGGAGAATATCTCGGGATGGCTCGGTGCGATTTGACTGGTCTGACCGCCGCCCATCGAAAGTCCTGCCATACCGCGATGCGCCGCATCCGGGATAGTGCGGAAGTTGGCATCGACATAGGGAATCAGCTCGTCAAGTAGAACTGTCTGGAAACCACTGGATCCGCCCATCATTCCGCCGCCCATCATTCCACCCATCATACCGCCGCCAGCGCGACCGCCGCCCATACCACCGGCTCGGCCACCGCCCATGCCGCCTGCACCTGGTGCGCCACCCATAGCCGCACCTGGAACTCCACCTGCAGCAGCACCTGGAGCCGCACCGCCACGTCCACCCATGCCGCCGCCACGTCCACCCATACCGCCGCGCCGTGTACCCGGCCCCGCGCCTCTTCCGGCAGAATTGGTCATTCCGTAGGTCATCACGATGAGGAAGGGCTTGCACTTGCCCTCGGCGAGCAGATTGTCCATAATCAGATTAGCGTGGCCCTGGTTGCTCCAGGCAGTTTCATCCTCGCCCCAGCCGTGCTGCAGATACAGCACCGGATATTTTTTGGTCTGGTCCTTGTCGTAATCGGGGGGTGTATAGACAAAAGCTCGGCGTGAAGTATTGGTGCTCTTGGATGGGAAGAGAATCTGCACCACTTTACCGTGCGGCACGTCCTTGAGGGCGTAGAAGTCCTGGTCATGAGCGGGGACTTCTATGCCACTTTCCCAACGCTGAGAACCGTAGAAATTCAAGGTGCCGGGATCGTTGACATACTCTCCGCCGTCAATGGTGAGATGGTAATAATGGAAGCCTTCATCCAGTGGTCCGGCCGTGGTGCCCATCCAGACGCCGTTCGCGTCCTTCGTGAGGGTGGTGCCCCCGCGTCCACCAAGACCCAGGCTTACAACAACACTTTGAGCTTGGGGCAAATTGATGCGGAATCTCGCATAGCCCTGAGAGTTAACCTGCGGATACTCTGCGAAAGGTTGATTCAGAGTGGAGGGTTTGAAATCCTCCGCCGGCGGTGTGGTCGGCTGGGCTGGCTGAGCCGGCCCAAGCCCCCGCATACCCCCCGCCTGGGCCACCTGAGTGAAACAGGTTCCACCTGTTATTACGGCTGCTAAAAAAATAATTACAAGTCTGTGTTTCATTTGATAATCTCCTAAATTGTTTAGTTTTTGTTTTATCTGCTTGTCACAT
>CAZYWY010000097.1:3495-6875 GCA_964651605.1 uncultured Pirellulales bacterium
GGATAATTAACCACTGTATTCCATGCAAGTTCCTGCAAAGTACGATTGAATTTCTCATCATTCCATTCCTGCTTGCGAGCGTTTTTCAGTACGGTTGGAATCGGCAAGCCAACCGGGTTGCGGCCATATATCACTGCGAAGTGCAAATAGGCGTTCAGTGCTTCCACGGGCGGGGTTGGGTGTCCAATAGCGTCTGCAAACATCTCTGCCTGCTTTTCCAAACCTGGAATCTCCTTGTTGTACACCATTATACGCAGGGCTTCATGGGCAGCAGAGGTAGGTACGAGAAAAACGACCTGTTTTCCGTACTGTTCGTTAATCTTTTTGGCTTGTTCTTCGGCAGCCTTAACGTTTTTGACGTTGAGCGCTTTGATTTGTTCCGGGGTCTTTTCCCTGTTGGTCTGTCTCATAAGTGCCGACATGTTGAAGTCCTGATTATCTATGTCGGGTCCGCCCCATGAAATCTGCACGATGAACTTCATTTCGGGATTGTGCTCCAGACCCAGTTTGACAAAATTGTCGATACCCTCGTCCGGCATCTGTATTGGAGACATGGTTAATACATTTACATCGCCTTTTTCCAATGCCAGCCTCGCCGTATTCATACCATTACCCTGCTGCCAGATTTGGATAGTGCGAGACACGCCCATGCTCTGCGTTCCGACTTGCTTATGGCCTTCGATACCGTAAGCTGTAGCCAGTTCAGTAAGAATGCCCGGAACATACCAATGCAAACTATGTCCGGCGGTAAAGATACGTAACCCGTCGGGTTTAGATGCTGTTGCGGACTTTGAATCGTTCACGTCCGAAGCGTTTTTTATTTGAGCTGTGCAGGCTCCACAAGCTAAAATGGCAGCTAATAAAACAAATAATAGTGCTTTTCTCATTTGAAAATCTCCAACATTATTTAGTTTTTACAATATCTGCTCGTCACATTGACTCAGAATTTATATATTCTATCGTTTAATCCTTCAACAGGGGATACTGCCGGCAGGTGATTTTGAGCGAAGAAGGCTGAGAATCAGCCGGGGGCTGAACCATCTGAGCGAAACAGTATCCTCCTACTAATACAGCAATTAAAATGATAATTGCTAACTTGCCTGACATGCTACAATCTCCTCGAATAATCGGATGTCTTCAGCAAAAATGAGACAAATTCACCTTTAAGTAGGAGACGGTTTCAACTCCTATTTTTATGATTTTACTATTATAAAATTTTATTTCAAGAGGAGTTTTTTTATTGGACCGATTTTAATTGTTCCGATTTTAATGCCGCAAATAAGACTGGTGGCTAAAAAACACCGACAGAGTCATGCAGACAAAGCCTGAATATAGCAATACTGCTACTAATGTCTTTACCTGATTGGGTCTATAACGTCCTTTGGCTTTTTCATTTTCGGTTTTTTTCGCTTATGCGGCTCTTCGTATCCAGGCTGTTATGCCTGATTATGGAGTCTAAAACTTTGATTTCAAGAGGTTTCCTTCCCCCTGGAAACCTCTTGAATCTCTTTAAAAATAAAACGTCTCAACCTGTGCCGCTTTCGCTGACATCAGACAATTAAACTTGATTAGCCTCTGAAATACAGATATATTGCAATAATAATAACACATAGAACAACAGAGAAAATCACATCGACTTTCGACCAACTGGCTCGTGATTCTTTCTTATGCTCTGCGGTTACTGTTCCATACGTAAGGCCGCTGATTTTTTCATAAGACGGAGGTGCAGTCATATAGCTGACAACCACCATTACAATTATACATACAAGAAGGATGAAAATACTGTAGTACTGGAAAAAGATGTTGTTCATAATCCAGAGGAATGAGCCATCTGCATAACTTTTACCCAGCAGTTTGACAGGTGTATCGATGCCCAGACGAATCAAACCCAAGATGAATCCAATAATCAAAGCAGAAAGACAGCCTTTTGCGTTAAGTCGCTTAAAGAAAACGCCCATAAAGAAAACTACAAAAATAGGCGGGGCAAGATATGACTGTACGCCCTGGAGATAATCATATAAACCCTTGCCGCCTTTTATCACAGGTATCCATAACAGACCTATCAACACCATTACTGAAGTAGCAACCCTGCCGACCCATACGAGCTGGTGCTGTGATGCTTTGGGACGGAATTTGGAATAAAAATCTATTGTAAATAGAGTTGAAGAAGCGTTGAAACAGCCCGCAAGGGAACTCATTAGAGCCGCCAGCAAGCCGGCTACAACGATTCCTCGTATGCCTTGGGGAAGTACCGTCATAACTAATAAAGGAAAGGCTTTTTGAGCCTGTTCGCGGATTACATGATTATTTTCATCCATCAATATTTTCGCAATTTCCGGTGATTGGTTGCTTTTGGCTAAAGCGAAGCAAATCATACCGGGGATAATAAAAATAAACACGGGCAGAAGTTTGAAAAATGATGCACAAATTGAGCCTCGCCGTGCTTCACGTTCATTCGGTGCACCTAACGCACGCTGGACAATATACTGGTCTGTACACCAGTACCACAAACCTATGACTGGCGCACAGAAGAGCATTCCCAGCCAGGGATAATTATCATTGAAATACCAGGCTTGTTTGGTAATTACACCCTCAGCTGTTTTCTCCAAAACAGGTGCCCAGGTTCCTATGACATTGTGAGGTACCAGCGGTTTCCACAGATTGAACATTTCAGAGCCGCAGATTTCCCGCAACTGTCCCCAGCCGCCCAAGGCTTTTAGGCCAAAGATTGTAAGCATAATCGAGCCGAATACAAGAATGACTGTTTGTATGGCTTCGGTATAAGCCACTGCCCTGAACCCGCCCAGAACGGTGTAAATACCTGTCAGGACAATTACAAGAATAGAACCTATCCAGAAACTATCTAAATCAAAAGATCCTATATTTATATGGATTTCCGGCAGAAGTACTGAAAATACGACTCCTCCGGCAAAGATGCCGACAGCAATCTTTGTTACGACGTATGCAACAAGAGAAATGACTGAAAGAGTCAAGCGAGAAGAAGCAGAAAAACGCCTTTCCAGAAACTCGGGCATGGTAAATACTTTAGAACGCATATAAAAAGGAACCATAACCCAGCCCAAAACCAAAAGACACCAGGCATGAAGCTCATAGTGTGCCATAGCCACACCATCGGTGGTACCCGAACCAGCCAGGCCGACCAGGTGTTCTGAGCCGATATTAGATGCAAAAATTGATGCGCCGACGATAAACCAGCCAAGGTTTCGGCCTGCAAGGAAGTAGTCATCGGTGGTGTCTTTTCTTTTTCTTATTCCCCACCATGCAATACCAAGAAGAATTACAAAATAACCTACAATAAATATCCAGTCCAAATTAGTGAATGCGTTTCCGACTTGACCAAGAATTCCAAACGATCCCAT
>CAZYWY010000098.1:0-6873 GCA_964651605.1 uncultured Pirellulales bacterium
GACCATGCTCCACGGGCAGGATGCCCGTGCCACGATTCGTTTTGTTAGAGCTTCCAAGTATGCTCGATTGTAGATTTGTAGTCAAGCCTATTCCGAGTTTTGAATTATGAGTTTTGGTATTGAGTTTATAATAGTGTAAGTTGATTTTGTGGATTAAAAACTCAGAACTGAGTACTAAAATCTCTTTCAAATTTGGAAAGTTCTGATATAATGCCTTGGATGCAGGAAAGAACTTTAGGCCAGTTAGCTGAATATGTCAAGGGGCGTGTTTTGGGAGATGCCGGTGTGAAAATCACCTCTGCTGCGACCTTAGCCAAAGCGGGGGCGGGCGATATTAGTTTTTTATCCAATCGCAACTATGAAAAGCAGCTTATGACCACCAAAGCCAGTGCTGTAATCGTAGGGGCGAGAGACGAGGGACGAGGGACGAGGGACGAGGGACGAATGGTGCCGCTTCTCGTAGCTGAGGACCCGTATTACGCATTTATGCAAATAATGGTGCTTCTGCACGGGCATCGGCAGCACAAGAAAACAGGGATTAGCCCGCGTGCAGTTATAGCCGACAGTTCAAGAATCGGGTCGGATTGTCATATCGGCGAACTGGCGAGCATAGCAGAGGATGCGAGAATAGGAGACAACTGTATAATTTACCCCGGCGTACATATCGCTGAGGCGGTGCAAATCGGCAACGACTGCATTATATATCCCAATGTTGTTATTTACGATGGGTCTAAAATAGGCAACCGGGTAATTATCAATGGAAATACGACTATTGGCGAGGATGGGTTCGGTTTTGCAACTCATAAAGGCGTCCATTACAAAATCCCGCAGATTGGCGGTGTAGTTATCGAAGATGATGTTGAAATCGGGTCCGGCTGTGGAATTGAACGCGGCACCTTGAACGATACCTTCATCGGGGCGGGCAGCAAAATCGGCGATTTGGTTGCAATCGGTCATGGCACCAGAATTGGCCAGCATTGTCTTATTGTGGCACAGGTCGGCATCGCAGGTTCAACAACCCTGGGGCATCACTGTGTGGTAGGCGGACAGGTTGGTATAGTTGGTCATATTACCGTCGGCAACAACGTTACTATAGCAGCTCAGGCAGGGGTAATAAATAATATCCAGGACAATACGGTGGTGCTGGGGTCGCCGGCTATAGAGGCGGAGCTGGGCAGACGGGCGTACAGTATGATACAATATCTGCCCCAGATGAAACTGGCCATTCGGGAGCTTCAGAACCGCGTTGAGAAATTAAATCCGCCTGCCGAATCCGAATCTTCCGAATCTCAGGGGCAATAAAATAGTGACTGAGAACTTGCCACAAGATGTTCTTGGTTTAATTGCAGGCGAAGGCAGATTGCCTTTTCTCATCGCCGCAGGGGCTAAAAAAGCCGGCCTGAAGGTAATCTGTGTTAGCCTGACAGATGAGGTGAACGGCGGTCTGGCAGATGAAGTTGATGCCTTTTATCGGGTTGCTCTGGCAAGGCCGGGCGCCTGGATACGAAAACTAAGGAAACACGGCGCCTCGAGAACCATTATGGTAGGGCAGGTTTCCAAGAAAAGGCTTTTTACGCCCTGGCGAATCTTGCACTATCTACCTGACTGGCGGGCGTTTCGGATTTATTACCTGAGGCTCCGGGGCAAGCCGAAACTGACTGATTCACTTTTATCCGCTGTCGCCGATGAGCTGGCCAGCGGCGGAATCATACTGGAGAATTCTACCGTGTACTGCAAAGAATATTTGGCTGATTCAGGTCTGATGACATCGGGGTCGATGCGTTCATCGCTAAAAGATGATATAGAGTTTGGCTGGAAAATAGCTAAGAAGCTCGGCGAGCTCGATATAGGCCAGGCCATCGCCATAAAAGAAAGGGAAGTCATCGCCGTTGAGGCCATCGAAGGTACTGCTGCAATGATTAAGCGGACAGGACAACTCTGCAAAGCGGGCGGCTGGACCCTAATTAAAACAGCCAAACCAAAGCAGGATTTACGATTTGATGTGCCTTGCATCGGGCCGGATACCATCAACGGAATGGCTCAAAACGGCGGCAAGTGCCTTGTAGTAGAAGCCGGCAAGACAATCATCATTGACAAGCCTCAGACCATAGCTCTTGCCAATCGCTTCGGCATCGTTATTTTCGGATATCAAACCGCGAAATGAAAATGTCCCCGGCAACACAATCAGATTTCCAAAGAATCACCGACAGCAGCTTTATCGCGGTGTTCGCTCAGAATTTCTGTACCAAATCGCAAATGAAAGTTCTGCTCAAGGATTTGGACGCCCTGATGGCTGATGGACAGAGCCTTAAAAAAGGAACTCATAGCGATGTCTCACGTATAAAATGGAACAACAGAGATATCGTTGTCAAGCGTTATAACCACGCCGGCATTTTTCATTCGCTGCGTCATACAATCAAAGGCTCACGTGCCTCTCGCAGCTGGCAGTATGGCAGGCATTTTGAATCGCTCGATGTCACTACCCCCGGGCCTCTTGCCTTCATAGAGCAGCGAAAGCACGGGCTGCTCTGGCAATCTTATCTGGTTACCGAATATGTTGATGGTCAGAGATTTGATAATTTTCTTCGCAATGAAGGAATTACCGAGCAGCAGCGTCTGGAAATGTTCCGAAAAATTATCCAGATGCTCGAAAATCTCTGGAACAGCCGCATCACTCACGGCGACCTGAAACATACCAATATTCTGATTGCCAAAGACCGACCGGTGTTGACAGACCTCGATGCAATGATGCTTCACAGATGCAGCCTACTTTATAAAGTAAAACGCAAAAAGGACATCAGGCGTTTTTTTAAAAAAACAGATATCCCGCCGTCAATATACCGACATTATCAATCCATAATATCTGATATTGTAAAACCCATTGATGAGCTTTTGCATAGATTCAAAAAGGTTCGCTTTGCCGACTGGTCGCTTTTAATTGTTAGCGATTTCCCCGAAAATAAAATTGCAGATTTTATACGCAACGTTTCTGTTTCAGATAATCACGGCGAACATTTCACTCAGGTACCATCGTCCAATTATGCACGTGTATTCAAATGCAGCATTTCGTCGGATGGTAAAGACCGAAGTTTTTTTCTAAAGCAGTATCTTACTCGTTCAAAAATGGATTTTATCAAGCATATTTTCCGCCCCAGCAGGGCCAGGCGTGCTTTTTTTGCCTCGCTGATGCTGCAAAAAAACGGGTTCGATGCACCCGATGTAATAGGACTGTTCGAGCGGCGTGCCGGCCTTTTATGCACCGACAACTTGTTTCTGACCAGGGATGTCACAGATGCCCTGCCGCTGCCGAAATATTTGGATAAGATTCGTCATCAATCAGGCAAAACTGCTTTAGCAAAGAAACGAGCGTTCATCAGGGCCTTTGCTCAAACGCTTGGTCGAATGCACAATAAAGGGATTTTTCACGGCGATTTGCGGCTGAATAATGTGCTGGTCGTGCCGGATGACCCAGGTGAGAAACTTTATTTTATTGATAACGAGCGAACAAAAAAAAAATTCAGACTTCCTGCCAGGCTGTGTCTGAAAAATCTCGTACAGCTCAATATGTTCCGGGACGGCATCAGCAACACCGACCGGATGAGATTTATTAAAACTTATCTCAGTTATAACATCGACATCCGGGGTCATTCTGCCGGTTTGATAGAAAAAGTAATTGCCAAAACAAACAAACGATTGCTCAAAAAAGGGCTAATTAAAATTTCGAACCTATGATATCCGTTCCATAATAGTCATTTATATGGAGTGAAAATTATTTCGAGCCCGCGGCACGGGAAAAGATAGCACAGATTTTCTTCGTAGTATTCCTGCAAAACCCGATTGCTGTTGAAAATAAAACCCAGCAATTTTTTAATTTTGTGATTCAGCCAAAAAGGCGAACTGAACAAGATTCGCTGTGATATAATATTTATCCTGATATCTGTATAATGATTGGGGACTTTTCTTCGAGGCTGTTGTTCCGTATTAACAAAATAATAGAAAGTATAAAGGCCGAAAAATCTCTTATGTGTGTAGTCGGAATAGTAATAGGGATTAGAAAAATGCGGGACAAAAACGAACGCTCTACCCTGTTTCTTCAGAACCCTGACAATCTCGCGCATTAGGCTCTCAAAGTTTTCTATATGCTCAAGGACGCTTCTGCAATGAATCTCGTCAACTGAATTGTCCGGCAGAAATCCCAATCCATATTCTATATCAGCCACTATATCAACATTCGGCAAATCAACGACATCTATTCCAATTGTTCCGTTCCTTTTTTTCGGGCCACAACCCAGCTCAACTATCACGGACTCATTGTTGTTTATGATTTTCTGTAAGTCTATTTTGATTAAAGGCTCCATCTGCAATCCTAATCTCTTTTTTCAATGCAGTTCTTAATGTTTTCGACAAGCTGACGTCCAATTGTTACTAAATCAAACTGTTTAACGGTAATCCTGCCATTTTGTCCGGTTTGTTTTCTCAACTGTGGAGCATTTATCAGGCAGCTAATC
Organism: uncultured Pirellulales bacterium; assembly: GCA_964651605.1. Taxonomy (GTDB): domain Bacteria; phylum Planctomycetota; class Phycisphaerae; order Sedimentisphaerales; family Anaerobacaceae; genus JAFGPS01. Next base: position 4,509 of record CAZYWY010000098.1, read on the forward strand.
TTATCGACCCAGTCGGAAATTCCATCCGCAATAAAACCGTTGTTCATTTGCCGGATATATTCAGCGTTCACTCCGACCGGCGAAGCGACCACAGCCAGGCCGGCGGAGGCATATTGCAGAATCTTAAAGCCGCACTTGCCGCGTGTAAAACGGTCGTCAGGCAGCGGCGCCAGGCCGATATCGCACACTGCCAAATCAGTTGCTTCGGTCTCTTTAGTCCATTTGCATTTTTCTACCACCAAATTTTCCAAGTTGATAAACTCATCGGCTATAATTCTCAGAATTACATTATTAAATCGCTGGCCGATTTCTTCCAGAGCAGGGGTTATTTCCGCAAGGTATTTTAAAGTTTTATTGCTGCCTATCCAGACAAGTCGAATTTTACCATCGTTAATCGGGCGCTGCGGCAGTCTGTAAGCGTTTGTATCCAGTCCCGTAGGCAATATTATGACATTCGGATTAAACCGCCGGGCGAGTTCCGCCAGATAGGCATTGCCTGCAATAACCAAATTGGCGATTTTTACAGTCCTGCGAAAGGGGATAAAGTGCGCTCTGCTGAACCGCTGAGGATTCCTGTCGCTGTACATTATCGCATCGTCAAAGTCATAAATTATTTTTTTGCTGTATTTACGCAACAGCAGTGCATTTACGAGATTCAACTTTTTTTTATGCAGAAAGACTGCGTCAAATTTTGTCGCCCGCTTAAAAAGTTTCCGCCGGGACAATAAACCTTTGGGCAGTTTTGTAACTTCCGGCTGTATGCCCTCTGCCCGCAGCAAAGTGAGATAAATACCGATTCTCTGTCTGAAGCTGGCTCTGTCGGGATTGTTTGTAATGATAAGTAAATTCATTTTATCCGCAACTAATCAAATAGTTATATTCGGCAAAGGTTCGGGAATTCGCCAGTCAAGATTAGGGTCATTTTCTTTTTCTAACATCAAGGCCTTGAACAATCCGGTATAAAGTCGTACATCGAAAGGCCAGTATTTTATAGCATGCTTAAACAGGAATATTGCAGCAGTTCTGCTTTTATTATGACGACTTGCCTCAGCCACTTTTCGCGTCGCATGGCTCAATCTCCTGCGGGCAGCTCCGGCTGGTATAAATTTTTTTCCGCCGAGCCGGTAATAAAATCTTTCCAATACCAGTATCTTTGTGGGCCTGATGCCTACCTTTGTGGAAAAATTATCTGAATGTTCTCTGCGAATTGCCTCAACATCACCAACAAACAAAAACATACACCTGGTTGATAATCTTAAAAAGAAATCACCATCTTCATAAGAAGAGCGAAGTGATTCATCAAAGTGAATCTTATCCAGAACAGACCTTCTTATTATTGCCGCTGAAGGCCAGATAAAACCGTGCCTGAATAAATCCAGCGCTATCCAGTCGCTTTTTCCAGGCGGACGCTTATAGGATTTGACTTTTTGCCCATCCGGATAAATCACTGTAATGGGACTATAGGCTGCATCATATTGATTGTTAACATCAAGACGTGATATCATTACGTAAAGATAGTTTTCGGGCCATAAATCATCATGGTCGAGAAAAGCAACATAGCATCCCTTCGCTTTAGAGAGCCCAAAATTACGAGCACTGGAAGTTCCGCCGTTTGACTTGTAAAAATATCTTATTCTGTTGTCACTGAGTTTATGAACAACGTCACCGGTATCATCGGTAGAGCCGTCATCCACGATAAGAACCTCAAAATCCTTTTCGGTTTGTGCCAGGACGCTGCGAACAGTATCTCCGAGCAAAATACTTTGGTTATAGGTCGGGATTATTACACTTACTTTCGGCATAAAAAATGATATCAATGATTTTTTTTACGACATTCAAACTCTTCTTCGTATATTTTGCCGAGCTTCAGGCCAACCTCTTCATGTGAGTAAAACTCCCTAATCCTCTGCCTGGCTTTATCTGTAACCTGCCTAAGTTGTTCTTTAGGCATCTTCACAACATTGAGCATCGCATCAGCAAGCACATCGGGGTCTTTGGGTTTAACAAGAAAACCTACATCCGGGGTGTTTATAATTTCCTGATTTCCGCCGACATTGGTGACAATACAAGGCACTTCAGCCGCCATTGCTTCCAGCAGTACCCTCGGCATACCCTCAGCAATAGAAGACAACACAAACACATTGAGTCCTCTAAAAAGCTGCTCAATATTATCTCTATGCCCAAGAAAATGTATAGAATCGCTGCAGGATAATTCCACCGCCTGCTGCTGAAGTTCCTCTTTACACTGGCCGGTTCCGAGTAATACAAGATGAGCTTTTTGCGGCCCCTTTTTGAACTTCGAAAAGGCATCAATCAAATACGACAATCCTTTTGTGGGTACTAATCTTCCGGCAGTACCTAAAAC
>CAZYWY010000099.1:0-6814 GCA_964651605.1 uncultured Pirellulales bacterium
GAACGAGGCCAAGGCCAGGGTGAGAGAGGATTAGCACAAGGTGAACGAGGTCTGGCTCAGGGACAGCGTGGACAAGGACAACTTTTACCGGGTCAGGAACAACTGCCTGTCGCCGGCGGTGGCGGCGGCGGTAATGAGCAATTGCCAATTGGTCTTGAAGAACTGCTGCCGAACGGCCCGCTTACCGGCACGAACTACAGAGAATGGTCAAATCGGCTCCGTGAGGTTGAAGAAATGCTCAGCGAACAGCAGATGCGCCAGGAAATTGCCAATGTCAGAGACCGCGCCAGTTCGATACGGGAAGATTATACGCGGCACGGCGCTGAACCCAAATGGGATATGGTCGAACAGCAGATTATCAATCCTCTTTCCGAAGTGCGTGACCGAGTCAGTGAAGAGCTCGCACGTCTTAACTCGAAAGAAGCTTTGGTGCCAATCGACCGCGACCCTGTGCCGCAGCGTTATTCAGAGCTGGTGCGAGGCTACTACGAAAACCTGGGAGGCGGTAATTAAAATGAATTTATTTGGTTCGACTACTATACCGGCCAGCGTATGGCTCTGGGTTGCCATAGTATTAGCCTCTATACTTTTTTTGATTTTACTGTGGGTTTATTGGCGTGCGCATAAATTTATAATCGGCAACAAAAAAGCCTTTGTCCTCAAACTTCTCGGCGTAATCATTCTTGCTCTGTTTCTGACCGAGCCGATGCAAAGCGGCAAACGCGTCAAAAGCGGCGCCAATATGTTTATCGTAATGGCCGACAACAGCAGCAGTATGAATATCATCGACAGCGGAGCCGACAAAACCCGTGCAAAGATTCTTACCAATGCTCTGCAGATAGACAGCAAAGGATGGCTCGGCACCATAGCTGAGGATTTTCAGCTTCGCCCGTACATATTTGACTGGCGTCTTCAGCGAACAACAGATTTTTCGGAACTTACTTTTGACGGCAAAGCGTCATCCCTCGGCACAACCCTGCGAACAATCGCTCAGCGATACAACAAAAAACCACTGGCGGGCATTTTACTTTTTAGTGACGGCATCGCAACCGATATTACCGCCACAGCACCCTTTGATTCTGCCGGTTTGCCGCCGGTTTATCCGGTTGTAATCGGACTTGCAAATCCGCAGAAGGATTTGTCACTCGCATCTGTATCTGTCAGCCAGAGTGCTTTTGAAGACGCCCCTGTTACAATCAAGGCTGATACCGAAGCATCGGGATACGCCGGTAAAACGGTCGAATTGAAGCTTGTTGATGTGAATGGCAGTGTGGCTGAAAGTCAGATTCATAATATTGATAATGACCAGCAGTCTCGAAATTGCGGAAAAAACAGACTCAAACCAGTCAAACGAGCAGGAAAATCCTCCAGAAGCAACTCTGCTTAACAACAAACAAACGCTCGTTGTGGATCGCGGCGGCGGGCCGTATCGGATTCTCTATGTATCAGGCAGGCCGAACTGGGATTACAAATTTATCAGACGAGCTATCAGCGAGGATAAGCAAATCGATTTGGTGGCACTGATGCGGGTAGCCAGACGTGAACCGAAATTCAACTTCCTCGGCCGCGCCGGCGATGCAAACAATCCTCTCTATCGCGGTTTCAATAACCCGGACAAACAGCAAACCGAAGAGTATGACCAGCCGGTTCTGGAGCGTCTTAATACCCGTGACCAGAATGAGCTAAGCAAGGGATTCCCGTCAACGGCAGAGGAACTTTTCGAATATAACGCAGTGATTCTCGACGATGTGGAAGCGAGCTTTTTTACCGCTGAACAAATGGATTTAATCAGACGATTTGTGGCCGAACGCGGCGGCGGATTTATGATGCTCGGCGGCAAAGATTCGTTCCAGAGCGGCGGCTTCGACCGTACCGCTATCGGGCAGATTCTGCCTGTTCATCTGGACAAAACTGCGGCAGGTTCGGCAGTCGGCAGAACGTCACTGAAATTAACCCGTGAAGGAATGCTGCTGCCTTGGGCCAGGCTGCGTGACAATCAGACAGACGAAGAGCAAAGACTCTCGTTAATACCAAACTTCAAAGTGCTGAACCGGATTTCAAGCATAAAAGCCGGTGCAAATCTGGTAGAGATTCTCACTAATGACTGGTCGCAGCAGTTTCCTGCTTTGGTTGTGCAAAGGTTCGGCAACGGACGCACGGCGTCACTGACCGTCGGCGATGTCTGGCGATGGGGTATGAAAGAATCCCAAATGCACGATGATATGGATAAATTCTGGCGTCAACTTTTCAGATGGCTCGTTACAGATGTGCCGGAGCGAATATCAATTCAGGCGGTACAAAAGCCCGACCAGACAAATCAGCCTGTGGAATTGCAGGTTTGTGTCCGTGATAAAGATTTCCAGTTGCTGGATAATGTATCGGTTGCAATTGAAGTGAACGACCCGCAGAAACAGACGATAAAACTGACTGCCGAGCCGGAACCGGAGAAAAGCGGTATTTTCAAGGCTGTTTATGTGCCGCACCTTAGCGGCGGTTATACGGCAAAGGTCGTCGTAACCGATTCAAAAGGCACTGAATTGGGCAGTTCACAGACCGGATGGGCTGCCGAGCTGAACGCAGCAGAATTCCGTTCAATCATAACTAACCAGGCTTTGCTTAAACAAATCGCCAATCAGACCGGCGGCAGGCTCATTAAAGCTGATGAATTGACCGACTTTGCCCGTTCTTTGCCCACTCAGAACGCTGAATTTATGGAGGTTTGGACAAAACCCCTTTGGGATTCAAGGGTGATTTCGCTTGTAGTTTTTCTTGTTATTATACTTTGTTTTACCGGCGAATGGGCGTTTCGCCGCTGGAGAGGAATGCCGTGAGACAAAATACCATTCTGTTTTCTATAATATTATTCTGCGTAATCACAGCGAACTGCTCAGCAGGCAATCAAACTTCTGATGCTGCACAACAGCAAAGCGTAATAATCGTAGCCGGAGCCGGAGGAACAGCGGAATATTCGACCCTTTTTGCTCAGTGGGCGAAACAAATACAACAGGCCTGCCAAAAAGGAAACGCCCAGTCCGTAATAATAGGAATAGATGAAGTTAAAGACACCAACGATATAGACATCTTCAAAAAGAAGCTGAGTGAGGAACGCATAGACGGCCTATCCCCTCTCTGGATAGTACTGCTCGGACACGGCACTTACGACGGCAGAGAAGCTAAATTCAACCTTCGTGGGCCAGATTTTTCTACTGATGAATTGGCAGAATGGCTGAAACCATTCAGCAGACCAATTGTTGTGATAGATGCGTTTTCGTGCAGCGCACCATTTTTGAAAAAACTTTCCGCTGCGGGACGCGTCATCGTCTCTGCTACAAAAAGCGCATTTGAGCTTAATTTCTCCAGGTTCGGCCAGTATTTCGCCTCTGCAATAGCTGATTTGCAGGCTGACCTCGACAAGGACGGCCAAGTCTCGGTGCTTGAGGCCTTTCTTTTCGCATCCAGAAACCTGGCGGAGTTTTATACAACCGCAGGACGCCTCGCAACGGAACACCCCCTTCTGGATGACAACGGCGATGGCCTGGGTACTGGGTCTGACTGGTATAAGGGCGTGCAGCCGGTGGAACAATCAGCAAATAATCCTGTTGCTCTCGATGGTTACCGCGCACAGCAGTTCAATCTGGTACAAAGTGACTTCGAGAAAAAAATACCGGCGGAACTGCGAACCCAGCGGGACAAGCTCGAGCTTGAGATGTTCCAACTGCGACAGAACAAATCCAAACTGCCTGAGGACGAATATTTTTCCAGATTAGAGAAATTATTATACGAAATCGCCCTTATATATAAACAAGCCGGCGGACTTGATAATAATTGAATATTGCGGCACGGGCATTCCCTCGACCTTGCTCGGGACAGGCTTGCCCGCGAACTTCTCAAAAATGTGTCGAGGGCATCTTGCCCGCGAAATTCTCAAAAAAGTCAGAGATACACTGCAATGAAAACGATGAGCCATATAAAAACAGCTTTGTTGTGTATTTTAGTAATATCAATTAATTGTGGTATCCTTCGGGCTAGGGCCAGAAGCAACGCTGGAACAGATCCGAATAAGCAAATAACAACAGATTCGAATAGCAAATCCGTATCGCAAGAAAAGAGTGCTAAATACTGGGTGGAGAGGATCCAAAAGGTTCGAGGTGATGAACTTATGACGCTATTAAGGTCTGTACCGAGAATTCGCGACCCTAATCTTATCCAATCGATATTAGATTATGCAATAGAAGACAACTACTCAACAATGTATTTCGAAGGACTACAGGGCGGCGCCGCTTCACCACGTTATGATTCGACCTTTGACGAGGCGGCAGGGTTACTATATTCTATCACCAAAGGAAAGATTGGTCTTAAGAAAGTAGGAGGAAGAGAAGTACCCGTACCAGAAGAAAAGAGGAAAACCCTGATTATGAAATGGCGTCAGGAGTTGCCAAAGGTTAAGGAAGAATTCCGGACGGAAATCTTGGAAAAGCAAAAAGAAATTAAGCCTATTGCTCATAAAGAGTTGCTGGATATCCTCGCAAAGGCTGAAGATGCAAATAATAGAAATGAATTTATAAAAGAATTTAAAAGTCACAAAATGAACGATAAGATAGAAACTATTGCTTATTCGTTAGTTGAAGGTATTTATCCTTATTCTACGAACGAAATGGTTTATAGCGATGAGGAGCTGAAGGATAAACGACTTTTACCAATTTTAGTACAGCTCATAAAAGAGGCAAAGGGGGACAAACTATTAACCGCAGTATGGGTGGCAAGTAATATACCGGACAGAACTCTTCTACCAATTCTTATGGATTATGCCCTTGAGAGTGATTATGTAAGAACGAAGAAATATCCTTCTGAAGATATGGTTATATATCTATCGGTTTTTAATGCAACAGCAGAGGCGATTTATAGGATTACAAATAAAACAATAGGAACCAATAATTATAGTTCTTTAAAAATAGTACCAGATGAAGAAAGAAGTAATATGATTAAGAAATGGCGTAAAATTTACGATGAAACACTGAAGAAGGATTACGAAAAGAATTAAATTTTCTTCAGCATTCGTTCGAGCATTTCCATTGGCAGACCCATCACATTAGTAAGGCTTCCGTCAATTCTTTCGACAAATTCATCGCCGCTTTGCTGTATGGCATAGGCACCGGCCTTGTCGGCCCACGAGCCGCCTTTGATGTGTGATTCGATTTGCCCGGCTGTCAATTTCCTTGGATAGACCGTTGTAATATCGTGAGCTACTAATTTAAAGTTATCGCTAAGTTTGAGGATAGCAAGACCTGTTATAACCTTATGAGGGCAGCTAAAAAGCATTTTGGTGAGCCGTCTGGCATCGGATGGGTCGGCTGGTTTGCCGATGACTTGGCCATCAAAATCGACAATAGTATCGGCACCGACAATAATTTCATCCTGATATCGGCGGGCGACATCCTCAGCTTTGGCCAGCGCAAGCAGCTCGGCATATCGGCCAGGCAAAACCCCTTCAGCGGAAAATGACTTTTCGTCAACATCGGATGGAATGATTGTAAAGCTGTAACCAGCCTGAGTCAGTAATTCTTTGCGTCTGGGCGATGCGGATGCGAGAACAAAACTTGGGAAGTATTTTTTCATATTGAATATTACGACAAATCAGCTCCAAATATTACTGCACAAGTTGCCTGCAGAACTCCAGATATTCATTCTGGATTTGCTCAAAATCATAACCGATATATTTCTGAAACAGTACAGTGCCGACAATATGATTCCACAAGATGGTTCTGGGGATATTTCTGTCGATTGCAATTTCCCTGCTGGTCTGGTCGATAGGCCAGCTTCCCTGCAAACCATCGGCAAGCAATCGGCGATAGACATCAAGCCTTTTGCCGTTGTCTGCTTCACGTAAAAACCGCACCAGTGCATAAGACTGGCTGTAAAAAGCCATCGCAGCTTCGGTCTCATCTGTTGCCAAAACCTGCCCCGGATTTATCGCTATTAATTCCTGCAGCGGGATTATATTTCCGTTTGCCAGTGTCTTTTTAAGAGCTTCGAGCCTGTAACTATTCAGTGAAGGGTCGAAATAGAACCGCCCGTTTTTGGTAAAGTGGGCCTCAAAAAGCATTGCCACTCCCTCATCGAGCCAGCTCGGCAGACGATATTTAAAAAACCTGCTGTTAAACTGATGCCAGCCTTCGTGACCCAAAGCAAAAAAAGTCCGCTCCGGGCCTATGTTATAAGCTACGCAGGTGCCGTTGTGATAATATGCACCGGCCTTTATTTTGTAAAATATCTCTGCATTTTCGCCCGCAAAAAGCCAGGTAAAATGCTCCCACTGTTGACGCTGCTCAAAAAGATATACGGGAAATTTTGTCTGGGTCTGGATAGGTCCGGGCAACTGGCTGTTGTAAGCCTGATATGCTGACTCCATAAATTGCGGGATTTTGCATAGTATCGTAGTATCCAGCAGCGTAGTGAAAATTTCATAATGCGCAGTAGTCACTTTCAGCCCTGCACCGTAATCATTTTCCCACTGCTGAACCGACTGAAGTGCCGGGATGTTCTGGTCATAAAGATAGTCGATTAGAACTTTTGTGTAAGTCTCAATTCTCCGGTCGCGAGTATCATTATGGCTTGTTTGAGCGGATTCACAGCCAAAGACCAGCAGAGCTATAACTATAAAAACTAGTAAAAACTTCTTCACCGCATTCCATCCTGAGAAAATGCTGTTTTTCTGATGTCGCCTTGTCTTAATTATCGGCTACATAAGATGTGACATTTATATATTATTCGCGGCAGTATATTATTTTACAGGCAGAGTCGCATTGCTGACTAT
>CAZYWY010000100.1:0-6782 GCA_964651605.1 uncultured Pirellulales bacterium
AGTTTCGGATTTCGTGCTTCGTATTTTGGCGAAAAAGAACAGTTTTTTCTTATCATAAGGCGCTGTAGTATTAAATCCGTTTGTCGAACAAACTATGCTCAGCGCAATTATTAATCACAAATGATATGAGATTATGAATGTGTACCTTCAGCAGTTTAGCAAAGAACTTTCTGAAGATGTTCATGCAGTACTGATTTGGGATAAGGCAGGTTTCCACAAATCAAAACAAGTAAAAATTCCCAGGAACATTACGATAATACATTTGCCGACGTATTCGCCGGAATTGAATCCGGTTGAAAATCTCTGGCATTACCTTCGAGGTCATTACTGGTCAAATCGTGTGCCGTAAGGCATCCCCTAGCGGACTTATGTTGATTACGATGCTTTGCGTTTTGCTGCGATAGAAGCCTGGCTGAAAGCTGCTGTTGAACCTGAGATTATTAAATCAGTTTGTAGAGTAAAATATGCCGAGCGCAACTATTAATCACAATTAGTATCAGCAAAATATAACGATGCAACTCAAAGGAGCCTCTTTATCAAAAGAAATTAAACCCGGCAGAAAAAATTCCCAAATAATCACAGGTAAATACTATTGACCTGCAAATCTTTCGGTTGCATCCCATGGTTTGAAAGGCTCTTTTTCTCTGGTTTCGGCCATCTGTTTCTGAAGTGAATTGTATATTTTTCTCATATCCTCAGGCCAGTTTGTAGCACCGACAGGCACGCGCTCGTTTGTTGTTGCTCCTTTGTTACTATACAAAATACTATAGTATTTTCTGTTGTTCAACCCAGGCTGGTCGGACCAGTCATCCACTGTTATAATATCAACCAGCACAGCACCTGTGCTAAAATCTATGGATTCCGGATTTATGGCCGGATCCAAAGTATTAGTGGTGGTTGTGGTAGTGGTAGTATGGCTGGAACCGGAAACAGAAGTTGCTGGTTTTTCCTCGTATTCGACAAGCTTTCCAATAAGCTCACCAACTCCAACTCTGCTGAATTCCTTTAATCGCCAATAACCATTTTTATATTTGAATACGTCAATCGTAGCCGTCTTGGCAGCTTCCTGCACATTTATTGCAAAAAAGTACAACATACGGGGAATCTCAACCGGCTGTGTCGGAGACGAAAATTCACTCCAGAAAACAGCCTTGTCGCCCGACCCTGTGAAAACCGGATTAAAAATACCGACTCTCAGCCTGTACTGGTATGTTTTACCACCCTCGACAGTATCATCGACCGACCAGATTTCAACAGGCTCTTTCAGCTTGGCAAAATTTGATGAAAGAGTCAGCAATATGCTGTCATAATCATCCGCAACCAATTCAGTTGGTTTGACTGTTTCGGATTCGATGCCTGTATCTATGAGTGTCTCTGTAGTAGTGCTGCCGCGTTTGGGACGACCTGTGCTTGTGGTGGTACTGGTGCCAGGTATATATGTTTCCCCTCTGGTTCTGCCGCTGAGAGTACCACGTGTTCTGGTCGTGGAGTCAGTAGTGTTGTATTGACCGGTGCCTGTTAACGACCGTCTGCCGGTGCTACTGGTACTGCCGGTGCTACTGCGTTCCTGTGCTATCTCTTTTTTCAGAGCGAACAGATACTGCTGATGAAATAGCGGCGGATACCATTGTTCCCTGGCGGACGCAAACTGATAAGCAATCGGCTGCAACAACTCTATTTGAAGCTGTTTTTCATCCAATTGTATCATCTGTACTTTTTGGGCCGCCGGTGTCAAGTCGGCTGCATTGTCAATAATTTGAGAAGCCTGACGGTTCCGGTCAACTTTACTTCGAGGTACATTTTGCCAGTTGCCCCATGTGCCGTCATCATTTAATTGTCGCCTTCGCAGATTCACCGAAGCAAAAACAGGTCTGGCCAGATTGGGGTCTTTCAATTGTTCCGCAACACTGTCCACATAATTATAACTTAGATTCTCACATAATGCCGCAATATCATATCTGGCCTCGACAGTTACAAGGTCGATATCTTTTATCTGTCTTACGGACTGTGTATAACCATAACCCTTGTCGGCTGTAACAGGTGCGTCTGGCACGTAGGCTGCACCTCTGATATATTCGACCACAACATTGGTTACTACACCAACATCCGGCTCATCGTACACAGATTGATTAGGGTCTTTGCCCTGAAAATCGGCAGGATTTTGAAACACCAGCCCGGGTTTTATATCTTTCAGAGGTGAACTCATCCGGGCGAGAAAATCGCTTGCCTTGGGTACATAAGGTTCACCTGTTATAAAAGTTGAGCCGGCAATTTTTTGGCTTAGCTGGTCGGCATCTTTTTTGATGAGGTTGTCAATTTCTCCCGGACTAACCTTTTCTGTCGTCCTTCCATTTCTATATTCAATATCATTCGGACTTAGCAGGATGTTTTGCACAAATAGCCAGACACACAGAATACCTGCGATAATTAAAACTACTTTCTCGATATAATTTTCAAAAATAGAACCAATTTTCCTAAACATTTTTTTCTCCTCGCCTCTATTATCAGGCTTTATGTTTTAGTTTTGTCGCCTACCGATTCATTTTCCTGCTCAGAGCAAGTTTAACTACTTCAGGTTTAATATCCTCGTAACCCTTCTTTACAAAAACATATTCACAAACCATATCCAGCTCCGCCACACTGCCCTGCCCATAACGATAAAGCTCATGGTTGGCACTTAACGGTTCAACCGGCTTGAAACTCGTTTCCAATACCGTTATTTGATTATGCTCGAACTGATGCTCTTTTCCTGATTCATCGATAAAAACGTGACTCTTGGAACTGCACAATTCACGCATCAGCTCGAATAAAGCCTGAGTGCTTATGATAAATCTGACTCTAAAATGTATAACATCAGTGTCATCATTGCAGTATCTTGCCGTGTATGTCTCTGTAAGTCCGTCTGCGGGCAGGACAACATAGGCAGGTCTGTCTTCTTCAGTAACAGAAGATGTCCTGATACTTGTATCTGTATTTTCTCTGCTTGTGAAATTAATAATATCTTGTCTATTAATACATGTATTAAAGCTGATTTCCATAAGTCGTTTTATCGGCGCAACCAGCACATTCTCGGACTTGGAATTCATTTTATCTATAGTCTTGATAACATCCTCAATGACCCAGTAAGCTAACTGGTAAAACCAGCAATCGGTCTCAGCCTTGTCAATATCCTGATATTCATAATTTTTCAAGTATTGATAACCGCCCAAAGTCAGCGGGTCCACATAATAAGAGATGGATTTGCCTCTTTGCTGACAAAGCTGGTCTATTACCATCCATTCAATCTCGCTGGTGTATGTGGATAAAATGGATGATGCCGATTGTGTACGCCGTGATGGCTGACTCTGTGTCAGGCCTGCGCTGCCTATACGACTGGAGTCGGTAATAGTGCTTTTTATTGCCGAGTCAATTTCATCTTTTGTAATACAAACACCGCTTTTGCCGGCTGTAATAAGGCGGTCGATTTCGCTGTAATACAGCCTGCCGAATTGCGTGAAAATCTGCGACGAAAAAGTAGTACTGTCGGGGTCAACAGAAAAAACTTCTTTGCTGAGAAATTTTCTCTGGGTAGTCTGTTTGGCCAAATTTTCTATATCAGTGGCATCTTTAATAATCAGGTCGAGACGTTTATCATCGAATTTCCATTGTCCGGGTGAATTAAAAACATCAAGAAGCCTCGCTATTTTATTCTTTCCCTGGTTAATACTGGTCTGCTGTACCTGATTTTCAAGCCCGCTGCTGATAAGGTGAGTAGGGATAAAAAGAAGCATGCTCAACACTACAATGATGACCGCAACCAGCAGAGACATATTGTTCGTGAGAACTCTTAGTTTTTGCAAAATAACTTTAAAATTAACATTGGGCAGTTTCGGCAATTCCATCTTTGCTCACTTTATAACCATTTCAGATTTAATCATAAGTTTAATAACTACTCATCTAACATCGCGTCAACCGCTGACCTGCCCTTTGGTTTGGCAGAAGACTTGGCAAAACTCGATGTAACCGGAAAAACTGAAGTCGATTGAGTTTCTGATGCGGTTGTAACTGCCGCCGTCGTTCCAGCGGGTTCATTTGCATCTTTGCAGAGAAATTTAAGATTCAATACAAACCAGTGGTCGTTAACCACAGAATCCTGCTTGCTGATAATTTCCTTTGTCATCGGGTCAATTAAAACATCAACGCCGTTTCTTGTACTATATTCACCAATACCCGGTGCAATTTCTTTTTGCAAATCCACCTCTTTGATGTCACTCTTGAAATGCAACGGATTGGCCTTGTTATAAAGCTGAAAGTAGAGTTTTCTATCCATAACAATCTCAAAATTCCCAAGCCTTGTAACAAAACCCCACTTCTCCTTCTTGTTATCAACTTTAGACGGGTCAAATATTGTCCCGAATTCTGAAACATTCCTGCCATACGGACTGTAACCGATTAGGGTAACAACAAATCCTTTATCCTTTTTCACAGTGGTATCTTCTTCGACCACATCACCGGCATACTGACTTATTATGCTCTGATAATCTCTTAGCTCTTCATTGAATTTAACGGATGCAAGGTCATTTGAATAAAAAACAGACATCCCAGTAATAAATATCTGCTTCCTCTGGTGACGCGTAATCTTCATTACCTCTTCTGCATTACCCTCGGCAAAAGCCCGGTAAAGACCTTTCTGCTCAGGAGTATTATCCTCATTTGGCAGTGCCGCAATTACGACCTGATGCAGTTGAGCCAGTATTTTTCGGTAGTTGAAAAGTCCCAAATCTTTTTCAATAATCCCTTCAAACTGTGCTGCTCTGTTTTGAATATCATCAAACTGACTTTTTATCTGCTCGGCGTTCCTTATTACTACCTGGATGTTATTTCGAGTACCGGCTTTCTTAATGTAATTCATTTTGTCCAGACCGGTCTTGGCAAAAGACAACAAAGAAACCGCCAGCAGCATACACGCCGCTGCGATAAAATACCTGCCTTTTTTCGCCCATTCTCTCGAACGGGCAACAGCCCGCGGCAGCAGATTGCTTTCAATTTTAGCCAACTCCAGTCCCTGCAGGGCAAGACCGTACACTATACCGAAGTCGGCAACATTTTCGTGAAATTTCGCCTGTGAAATGCTTGAAGCTATTGCCAGCTTTTTGAAAGAATCCGGTCTTTCGACAGGTATCTGTAAGGTCTGCTGCATATACTGGAGCAGACCCCGCAGCTTGGTGCCGCCGCCCATAGCGATAATTTTTGTCACTTTTATATTGGGATTGGCGCTGTTGTAGAAGCCAAGCGACCGTTGTACTTCAGAGGTCAATTCCGTAAAGACCGGCTTCATAGCCTGAAAAATCTGCCTGGCGTACTTGCTCATCGCTGCAGTGCGTTTGAGCTTTTCGGCCTTTTCAAAATTAAGCCTGAATGTATCTCCAATTGCCTTTGTAAAGTTATTGCCGCCTACCAGAACACATCTTTGCCAGACAGTTGATTTTGTACATACAATAATATCTGTGTTTGTTGCGCCTATATTAACTACTACCGCAGCCTGGTTATCAGCTGCCACCAGTTCCAGGTGGTCGTACAGTAAAAAATTATACAAAGCCATCGGCGCTATTTGTACATAGTTAACATCGATATCCTCGCCCACAAATGGCTCCATTGCAGTATTGGCAACGTCATTTTTTATGGCGAAGATTCCGACCTTAAGCTCAGGACTGTCGGGCGCCGTCATTAACTGCCAGTCCCATTGAATATCGTTAATATCAAAAGGAATCTGCTGAACTGCCTCGAATTTGACCATTTCCGGGATGCGATTGGCCTCCACCGGAGGCAGGTTCACAAAACGAATAAAACTGTTCTGACTCGGTACGGATATAGCGATATCAGCACCACTCAAATCATAAGTGGTAACTAATTTGCGAAGACTAATCGCAATAAGCTCCTGACGTTCAGGTCCGGTTATCTCTTCGCTGCTGAGCATCTTGCCATGCTGGATATTTTCAAAGCCCAACACTTCGACATATCCCCGCTCAGTGCTTAAATATAACGCTTTTAAGGAACTATGGCCGATGTCTATCGCCCACACCGCACCTGCTTCGCCAGCCATAACGAACCTTTCACTTTATATACGAACTAAAAAAAATTTGTCAAATCAGCCGAATATGAATAAATTGTATTATAAATGAAAACTTTTATCATAAGTACACTTGGCTGCAAGGTCAATCAGTATGAAAGTCAGCAGGTTCGGGAGCTGCTCGAAAGACTCGGACTGCAAAGATTCATACCACCGGGAAAACCCGATTTGGCCATAATAAATACCTGCTGTATCACCCATAACGCCTCAGCCAAGAGCAGAAAATATATTCACAAAATCCAGACACTCTATCCTGATACAACCGTAGTTGTCTGTGGCTGTTTGCCGGCTGTTCAAAACGGCGAATTACCTCACCCCGCCCGGAACGTCCATTTCATTAAAGACCGCTCCGGCCTGGCCTCGTTTCTAAAACAAACAGCCTCTAACAGCAATAACGCCCAGTTCTGTCCAGACTATCCAAACAACTCCATTAAATCAGAAAAAGTTCCTAAAATCAAGCATAAAAAAGAATTACCCGACAATCCCGAACTGCCGCCATTAACCGCCTTCAAAGGACAAACCAGAGCTTTTCTGAAGATTCAGGATGGTTGCGATGCCCGCTGCAGCTATTGCATAGTACCTATAACTCGCCCGTTTGTTCACAGCCGCCCTGCTGATGATATTATCGCCGAGGCAAAGGCACTTGTAAAAGCCGGACACAAGGAAATCGTCG
>CAZYWY010000101.1:0-6767 GCA_964651605.1 uncultured Pirellulales bacterium
CGAATGTCCAGATTGTTGAGGAGCTGGTCGATTTGGTTATGGTTACCCGGCTTTACGAGGCAAATATGGATTTCCTAAGCACAGGCAGACAAATTTCAAATAGTCTTATGAATGTGGCAATGGCATGAAAATAAAATTAAAAATTAAAATGCAAAATGCAAAATTAAGGAAGTCGTTCGCCAAAGGCGGACTCAACAATTTTGATTTTTAATTTTTTATTTTTTTGTAGGAGTTAAAATTATGTTAAGAGCATTTTCTACTGCTGCAACGGGTATGACAGCCCAGCAGATGATGGTTGACATCATCGCAAACAATCTTGCCAATATCAACACCACCGGCTTTAAACGAAGCCAAATCAATTTTCAGGATTTGGTTTATGTCCAGATGAAAGAGCCTGGCACCGAAGTGGCTTCCGGGATAAATTCGCCGGTAGGAATGGAAATCGGCAGCGGTGTCCGTGCAGCAGCCAACGTGAAAGTATTCAGCCCGGGCGAACTGGAAAATACCGGCAGGTCGCTGGATATAGCAATCACCGGCGAGGGCTTTCTGCAGGTAATTATGCCGAACGGAGAAACGAGATACACACGGGACGGCTCACTGCAAATCAACGCCAACGGCCAGCTTGTTACAACAGACGGCTATACGATAGAACCGGCTATAACCGTACCTTCAACCTGGTCATCCATAAGTATCGAAAAGGACGGCGGCGTCAATGTTACAGATTCATCAGGCACGCAGTCGGTCGTCGGAAATATTCAACTTGCTCGTTTCCCGAACCCGTCGGGTCTTTCGAGCGAAGGTGACAACCTGCTGGCTGCAACACAGGCCAGCGGCACGCCGACCACGGGAACGCCGGGCAACGACGGTTTTGGAAGTATTCAGTCGGGATTTCTGGAGAAATCAAATGTCCAGATGGTAACAGAGCTTGTAAATCTTATCACCGCTCAGCGTGCATATGAAATCAATTCGCGTGCCATAAAAGCCGGCGATGATATGCTGCGAACCGCCAACGGGGTTGTAACATAAGGTGACGTTATGAACACTAAAGTCATTGTTGGAATATCGAATATTGAACATCGAATGATGAATTCAGAATTCAATATTCATTATTCATTATTCGGAATTCGATTATTTTGTCTTATGTTTTTGTGTTTCTGTATTCTTTTTGTTTTCTCTGCTCAGGCTCAGACAGAATCATCCGGGCTTAAGGTTTATCTGCCCAGAGAAGTTACGGTCGAAGGTAACATCATCGCATTGGGTCAGGTCGGTATAATCCGGGGTGCGGAGACCCTGGTTGGGAAAGCCAACGAAGTTGCTCTTGGGCGGTTTTCACTGCCGGGGCAGGCAATAGTACTCGACAGGCAGGTCGTACTTAGCAGATTGTTGGGCAGCGGAATACCTGCAGCAAAAATTACCTTACAGGGAGCTGAACAGGTAACGATAAAGCAGAAATATTATGTTATCCCCGGCAGCGAGTTTGTCCGGCAGGGGAAATTGTTTCTTTGTGAAAAGGCCACTGCCGATTCAACTGTCGAATGGAATCCGGTTCGCGACCCTGTGGAGCTTGTACTGGCCGGCTCTGCGAATGACATCAAATACAGATGTGAACTGCCGGACAGCACCGTGAAAAATCAGCAGAGTGTCAAAATTACAGTTTTTTCCGCAGATGCCAGGCTCGGCGTTCGCAACGTTACTTTTGCTGCACAATATTCGGTCAGGACGGCAGTAACAACGGCAGAGATAAAGGCCGGGCAACTGCTCAGTGCGGAAAATATAAAAATAGAAACAAGACTGTCAAATCAGCCCGAGCCTGACGGCTGGATGTCGCCGTATGGTCTTTTGGCGAAGCGTTCACTTCCGGCAGGTACTGTGATTAGCTCCGGTATGGTCGGCTCGATTGAGCCTGCGGTTGTTATCAAACGCAACCAGAATGTTGTCATAAAAATTGAGCAGCCGGGCTTTGTAATATCAGCAACAGGCAAAGCTCTTCAGAATGGTAAAGTCGATGAATTGATAAAAGTGCGCAATACAGATTCCCAGCGAATTATTACTGCCAAAGTCAGGCATGACCTGAGTGTCGAGCCGGTCTTTTGAGGCAGCGAATTTATGAACATCAGGAGAATAAAATGAACAGAAAAATAATCTCAGCAATATTTTTTGTCTCCCTGGTACTAATCGTCACAGATTATTCACAGGCTTCTTCCATCTGGGCCAAGAGAGGAAAAAACACAAAGTCTATGTACACGGATGATGTTGCCAGACAGATAGGTGACGTTTTAACCATTAACATCTCCGAAAGCAGCATTGTGGATAACAAGGCAAAAAGAGATATGAAAAAGGACACCGACCGCTCGAGCAGTTTTAACGGTCAGCTCGGTAATCTTGCCGATATCGGCGATTTGGGGATGGAGGCATCTTCCAATAATTCGCTGTCGGGCAAGGCCGACTACAAGGACGAACGGAAATTCGTGGACAGCATCACTGTTGTTGTTATGGATATTTTACCAAACGGCAACCTCGTGGTCGCAGGACAGCGAAAGCGAGACATCGCAGGTGATGTGCAGACGATAGAAATAAGCGGCATAGTCAGACCGAGTGACATTGCCTTCGATAACACGGTCAAGAGTGAACAGGTCGCCGAGTTGAAGCTGCTGACAAAAAACAGCGGCATCAGCGCTCCTTATACCAAACCAGGCTGGCTCGGATGGCTACTCAATATCTTATGGCCGTTTTAATTGCAGCAATATTGTGAAAGTTTAGCTTATGAAATCGATAAATATCAGGAAAGAGAATGCAATTTTGCATTTTTCATTTTGCATTTTGATTTTTCTTACGGCTGCAGAAACCGGCCGTTGTGAACGAATCAAGGATATTGCGGATATTCAGGGGCTTCGCAGCAATACGCTCAGCGGGGTCGGCCTGGTTGTTGGACTGGCCAATACCGGAGATTCATCGCTGTTATCACGTCAGATGCTGACTAATATATTACGAAATTCAGGTCTGGTTCTAAGCCCAACCAGCTTAAGCGGAGGAAATATTGCTGTGGTAATGGTAACAGCGGAGCTGGGGCCGTACAGTCGTGAAGGCACGCGAATAGACGTCAGCGTCTCTGCGATAGGAGATGCTAAAAGCCTTCAGGGAGGCACCTTATTGTCAACACCTCTTAAAGGTCTCGACTCTCAGGTTTATGCCGTTGCCGACGGTGCGATTTCCACAGGAGGCTGGACAGCATCGGGTGACAAGGCCTCGGTTACAAAGAATCATCAGACAGTCGGGCGGATTCCCAATGGGGCGGTTGTCGAAAAGGAAGAATTAGGCACACTGGTCGAAAATGTCGCAGGCCAGAGAATGATTACTTTAAATCTGCGAAACGGCGATTTTGCGACCGCCGAGGAAATCAGTTCGATTATAAATACCAATTACCCCTCCAGTGCCATAGCAAGTGACGCAGGAACCATCAGAATAAAAGTCCCCGACAAAATTACGGATGAAAAGATTTCCGGTTTTGTCGCCGATATAACAAGCTACGATGTTAAGGTCGATATGCCTGCGGTTGTGGTGATAAATGAGAGGACAGGGACAATTGTTGTCGGCGAAAATGTCGGCATATCGGCTGTGGCAATTTCACAGGGCAGTCTTATCGTTAAAATAAGCGAGACGGAGCAGGTTTCCCAGCCTGTAGCGCCTTTTTCCAACTCAGGCACGACCCAAAAGGTTCAGCAGACAAATGTCGGCGTTAAAGAGGAGCAGGCACATTTAATCCCTGTAGCACGCTCGGTTACAGTCTCTGATTTGGCCAAGAATCTCAATGCAATCGGCGCAACGCCAAGTGACATAATTTCGATTTTTAATGCCCTCAAGCAGGCTGGCGCCCTGCAGGCCAGACTGATAATAATGTAGGAGCAGGAAATTGAATATTGAAGATTGTAAATTGAATATTTGCCAGACGAATCCTGAGAGTCTTTCCGACAGGCAGAAACAAAAGGTCGCCAAAGATTTCGAGTCGCTTCTTACGACCGAACTGCTGAATGAAATGAAAAACAGCATTGGAAGCTGGGGCTTTGAGATGGATGGGGCATCAGAGCAGCTCAACGGGCTGTTCTGGATGTATCTTGGCCGTGACATCGGCCAGAACGGCGGCCTGGGTCTATGGAAGGATATATACCGATTACTACAGGGAAATGAAGAACAAAATCCTGCGGGACAATTACTGGATAATAACTTATGAAAAGAACGGCAATAGAGCTGGAAAATAAACTGGACGAATTGCTGGCACATCTGGAGTGCGATGTTGAGTATATGCAGAACTGTCTGCTGTATCTGGATGAATTGAAAAAGCTGGTTATCAAACGCGATGAGGCAGCTTTGCGGGGATTGCTTGAAGTTATTCAGGCAGAACTGGCCGGCCATAAAAAACACGAACAGAATCGGCAACTGGCCCGCAAAAACATAGCAGAAGCCCTCGGCTGCAGCAACACTGAGATAACTTTAACTGCCCTGCTGAAATTTTTACCACAGGATAAATATACTCGCCTTGTCGATATCAGAGAAAAACTCAAGTCGCGCATAGAGCGTCTCAAGGCTGAGTATGCAAGTACAGCTATGCTTGTGGCTGAGTGTTCCAGATTCAACAGCCTTGTTCTGAAAAGCATCTTTGCCCAGGGCAAAACAGGCGGCACTTATTATAACGCAAATGGTGCTGCCAATCGCCAAAGTGAATCGGCATTTGTTAATTTGAAGCTGTGAAAACAAAATTAAAAATTAAAATGCAAAATGTAAAATTAAGTCCACAGGATGCCTTACGGCAGAAGTCGTCCCGCCCATCTCTGGGGGGGACTCCACAATTTTGATTTTTTATTTTTGATTTTTTTAGGAGAAAAGTGGACAGTTTCGATATAGGTATAAGCGGGCTTAATGCAAGTCAGCAGGCCTTTGAAGTCATCGGCAATAATATTGCAAATGCAGCCACCGAAGGTTATCACCGTCAGAGGCTTAATCTTTCTGCCGCCTATTCTTCGCAGATTGGTCAAATGATAGTCGGCGGCGGTGTCGATGCCAGCTCAATCACAAGACTGATTGATACGCTGCTTGATAAAGAGGTCGTCAGACAACAGTCATCTTTGTCCCAGTTGTCACAGGAAGTCGATACACTTAAAACAATAGAGACATCTTTCGGTGAATTATCGGCTAACGGAGGGCTTAACCAGGCTATTGATGATTTCTTCAACGCGTTGCAGGATTTATCAACTTACCCGGACCAGGCAATTCAGCAGAATCAGGTCGTTTCTGCCGCCCAGAACCTTGTCAGTCAGCTCAGGAATCTGGAGGATTTCCTGACAAGACTGGAAAATCAGATTAAACTGGAGGCGCAGGATACGATAAAACAAGTTAATGAACTGGTAGGAACGATAGCTCAGTTGAATGAAAACATACAAAGACAGGAAGTCGGCGGCAATCAGTCAAACAACCTGCGCGACAGAAGAGACCAGTGCATAACCGAATTATCCAAGTTAATCGGCGTCCAGACCCAGCAGAGAGATTTCGGCGTGGTTGATTTGACCATAGCCGGCATACCGGTGCTGAATGGCACATCAGCATTTAAACTCGACGTCGGCTATAACGAAGACCACTGCCTGGGCATAACCGTTGACGGCCAGTTCGATTACAATACTGATATCGAAGGTGGAAAGCTCGGCGGACTATTGTCATTGAATAACGGTTTTATTTCAGATATTCATAATGACCTGAATAATCTCGCAGGGGTAATAATTCGTCAGGTCAATCAATATCACGTACAGGGATTAGGAACGGAAGGCTCGTTCACCGAATTGGCCGGCTGGTCCGTCTCCAGCGAGAATCTGGCCGATTTTGTCCCCCCGCTTAGCGACGGAAATATATATATCAGAGTCATAGACAAGGCGACCGGCCAGATTACGCGGGCAGCCGTCGCTGTTGATATTTCATCAGATTCATTAAGCGATGTAGCTGCATCAATTTCATCCGTTATCGGTTTGAGAGCTTCTGTATTAAACAATAAACTGTGCATTCAGGCCGAACCGGGCTATGAGTTTGATTTCCTCCCAGCTGTGCTGCCTGAGCCAACCAACAGCAGCTTCAGCGGAGCCGGCTCACCGCCGGATATATCTGTTTCGGGCATTTATACCGGTTCGGAAAATCAGAAACTTACTTTCACAGTATCCGGCAGCGGCTCGGTGGGCAATGGGACCTTAGAACTTATTGTTACTGATAAGGACGGCAACACATTGAAAATGCTTAACATAGGCTCAGGTTATGCAGCAGGTGACGAGCTTGAAGTCGGTGACGGCATTAAAATAAAACTGGGCGTCGGCGAGCTGACAGATGGTGACAGCTTTGATGTTGACGCTTTTGCAACATCAGACCAGACCGGTCTGCTGGCTGCCGCCGGCCTTAATACTTTTTTTTCAGGCAAAGATGCCTCCGACATAGCAGTTTGTTTGGCTCTCATCGAGACGCCGGGGCGTATTGCCACCGCCGCCGGTTCCGATATGACTGATAACTCGAACATATTACGGTTGGCCGGACTGAGGGACGAACCATCAGAACAGCTAAATTCAATGACGGTCGGGCAGTTCTATAAACAGCTTGTTTCAAATATCGGCAGCGAACTTTCTACCCGACAAACCCGGCAGGAAAATGTCGAAGCTATGGTGCAGAATCTGCTTAATCAACAGACCGAAATAAGCGGTGTTGACATCAATGAAGAAGCCGCACAAATGCTGCTTTTC
>CAZYWY010000102.1:0-6745 GCA_964651605.1 uncultured Pirellulales bacterium
TTTCATTGTTGTTATACTCCATAAAAAAGAAGTTAAAAATTTATAGATGATATTCTTAAAATCGGAAGTACCGTGGCATAAGCTATCAGACCTACGATTGCAGCCATTACAATAATAATAAGCGGCTCAACAGCGGCACTTAATCTTTCAATGACGACATCAGTGGATGATTCGAGAGTGTCGCTGATGTTTTTAAGCATCGTTTCCAGTTCGCCGCTTTTTTCACCGACTGCGACCATGTGCGCAATTGCCGGCTCGATAATGCCGCTGTCCTGGAGCGGCGTGGAAATATCGGCTCCGGCAAGAATTCTTTCGCGTGCCTTATGAACGGCCTTTTTCATCAGGCTGTTGCCGGTAACCTCAGCGACCACCTTTAGCGATTCAGCCATTGACAAACCAGAACCTAAAAGTGTCGAGAGTGTCGATGCAAATCTTGCGGCAACACGCTGTTTTATCAGCGGCCCGAATACAGGTAAGGATAGTATCAGTTTGTCCCGTATATACGCGCCACGTTCTGTTTTTAAAAATCTCTTGAGGATATAAGCAAGCCCTGCGGCGGTTATTAAAACTACCAGAAGCCACCAGCTTGTCATAACATAACTTATGCTCATCATACCTTGTGTAATCAGAGGCAGTTCCTGGCCGGCTCTTTTAATCTGTTCGCTTATGGTCGGGATTACTTTGATTGTAAGAATAAGAATCGCAGCTATGCAAAAGCAAATAAGAGCGATGGGATATATCATTGCTGTAACAACTTTTGATTCGACTTTCCGGCGTTTTTCCATAAAGCCGGCTATTGTTGCGAGACTCTGGCCTAAAGTGCCGGTAACCTCGCCGACCCTGACCATGCTGATGTACACCGGGTCGAAAAAATCGGTGTAATCGCAAAGTGCATCGGCGAACGATTCACCGGTTACAACACGGTCGCGAATGTCGGTAATGGTATGTTTGAACCGGGCGTCACTGACCTGCAGAATAAGTACAGACAGAGCTTCGGTCAGTTTTATTCCCGAATTGAGCAAAGTGGATAGTTGCTTGGTAAAATCTGTGATTTGATTTTTGTTGCGTTTTTTAAAAATTGAGGCCATTGCTGCCTTGCCTATGGCAGCTGAGTCAGCCTGTGTAATTGAAGACGGATGAATACTACGGGTCCGCAACTGTTTGCGGGCAGCGTAGGGACTCTCGGCTGTTACCGAGCCTTTGACCTTTCTGCCGCCTTCTGCTATTGCCGTATAATGGTATCGAGGCATAAGAAAATCAAATATCAAAAATCAAATATCAAAATTAAGGAATCGTCCGCCGTAGGCGGACTCTACAATTTTGATTTTTACATTTAAATTTTTACTTTCTTTTTATATGACGTCTGACTGAGTTACACGCAGCACCTCCGCTATGGTTGTAATTCCCGCCGTCGCCTTTCTTGCACCATCCATTCGCAGCGTCTGCAGTCCCGTTTCAAGAGCATATCTTTTTATTGTACCTGCTGTTTCTCGTTTGTATATAAGATTCTGGATGTTCTCATTTATAAGCATCATTTCATAGATTCCGGTTCTGCCGCGATAGCCTGTCTGAAAACATTTGTCACAACCAGCTCCCATAAAAAACTGTCCGTTGCCATTGAGCGTCTCCTGGCCTAAGCCGAGTTCTCTTAACTGATGTGCTGTCGGCTCGAATGGCTTTTTGCAGTCGGGACATATTTTTCTGACAAGCCGCTGGGCTATAATCGCAATCAGCGATGAACTGACCAGATATGGCTCAACACCCAGGTCGAGCAATCTGCTGACAGCGCCTGCTGAATCGTTGGTATGCAGCGTGCTGAAGACCAGGTGACCTGTCAGCGATGACTGGATTGCCATACGGGCTGTTTCGATGTCACGCACTTCGCCGACCATAATGACATCCGGGTCCTGTCGCAGCACGTGCCGCAGCGATGTGGCGAATGTCATACCTTTCTTTGATGCGACTTGTATCTGACTGATGCCCTCGAGCTGGTATTCAATGGGGTCTTCGATGGTAATAACATTTTTCTCCGCCGAGTTGATTCTGTTCAGACAGGCATAGAGCGTTGTGCTTTTTCCGCTGCCTGTCGGACCGGTTACAAAGATGACTCCGTGCGAATGGTTCAGCAGAGAATCGAATTTTTGACGGTCGTCCTCCCATAATCCCAGTTCGTCCAGCTTGAACAGTCCGGTGCTTTTATCCAGCAGCCTCAGCACGCTTCTTTCGCCGAAGCTGGTCGGGACGGTACTGATTCTCAAATCGACCTCTCGCTGGCCGAGCCTGACCGAGCAACGACCGTCCTGTGGCAGGCGGCGTTCTGCAATGTCCATACCCGCCATTACCTTTATACGCGAGATTATCAGCGGAAGGACGTTTCTGTTTAAGCTGAGCGTATCGTATAGAATGCCGTCGATTCGGTAGCGAATCTGGATTTTTGTTTCGTAAGGATGAACGTGAATGTCACTTGCCCGCAGCTGCAGGGCGCGAAAGAGGATATCGTTGACAAGCCTGATGACAGGCGGGCGATTGACAACATCCAGCAGGTCATCTGAAGTCGATACTTCATCTACAAGCCTGTCGAAATTCTGCGAATCAAGCTCTTCTGCCACTTCCTCTATAACGGTGGTTCTCTGCTCATAAGCAACATCGATGACAGAGGTGATAGCTGCTCTGGTGGATATCGCAGCATTGACAGGCAAACCCGTCATCTTTGAGATGTTGTCCAGGGCGTTTGTATCCAGAGGCTTGGAAAGCACCACAGTCAACTCGTTCAGTTCGCCATTGCCGGCATCCTTTTTTATCCCGATGAGGAAATGATGCTGAGCATAAGTAGCCGGCACTGCTTCGATGAATTCAGGCGGTACCGCCTTGGCAGGTATTTCGGACAGGTATTCCCAGCCTAATGCTTTGGCGAAGAGCTTCAATACCGCATCTTCCGTAAAGTATGGGCAGTTAAGCAGCACCTCATCGAGCCGGCCTGAGCCTGCGTTGCTTTCGATAAATTTCTCAAGCTGTTCTGCGTCAACCAGTTTAGTCTGTTTGGCGGTTTGTATAAGCAAGTCTTTCATAGTTGTGATTCTGTATTAAGTACTCTGAATGGTTCCATTTTGTCAGAAGGAATGCCAGGCCAGCCCTGATATTGCTGGAATTTGCTTTCCTGTACCTCGAACTCTGTCCTGTTTGTATCTGAAATATGCTTTAAATCATTTACTTCTGAATCGTCATTGCCGTCTGCCGGCCTGATAATCTCAGCCTTAACGAAGACATAAAGGTTTCTTTGCAAATCGCTGTTGCTGGATGACCTGAACAATCCACCGATTAAAGGAAGGTCGCCAAGAATAGGCACTCTCGTATCACCTTTGCTCTGGTTTAGTTTTGACATTCCACCTAAAATTATAGTGCTGCCATCCGGGATTGTCACATTTGTTGATACAGTGGTTTCTGCGGTGTCCGGTGGCCTGTCTCCAGAAGTAGCAGTAGTGAAATCTGAACGATTTAGCTGGATTTGAAGGCGAAGCTGGTCACTTTCACTGATATGAGGAGTAATGTTAAGAGTTATTCCTGCCGGGTAATCCCTATAATCGTGTTGTGTTTCAACAGCAGGATTCGTTGTTGTACTGCCGGTGTTGCCGATTAGAGAAGAAGACCTGATGGCGATCCGTGTAATATCCTTGGTTTCAATTAAACCCTCTTCATTGTCATTGACGAGGATTTTGGGACCTGCCATAACTCTGCCGTAATTTTTCTGTTTCATAGAGCTAAACAGGGCGTTGATATGATTATCACCATAGAATCCGGTTCCTAATCCGCTCTTGGACTGTAAATCGATAAAGCGGTCTCGCCCGCTGTTGGTGAGAGTTGAAATAGGATTGGTGTTGCTTGTTGCTGACATTAAAGCACTGGTCAGACCTGAGGTGCTGGTTAAATCAGGGAAGCTTGACAGAATATTAAGGTCATAATTAAAGGCGTCTGTTTTGGAAATTTGTACAAGTGTTACATCTATCAAGACCTGTGGTCTTCTTTTGTCAAGTTTTGTTATCAGGTCGCCTATCCAGTTCTGATTCCTTGGGCTGGCATAGACAATAAGCGAATTAGTAGTACTATCGGCAACAATAGTAACCGGTTCTTCCAGCTTACTTACGGAAGTTTGAATCTTACTCTGGGGGTCCTGGATGGTCTCCTGAACCAGCTTCAGAAGCACTTCCTGCACCTTGTTCGGGTCCTGATTTTTAAGCTGGTACATCTCATAGGGTATTCGCTCTGTTTCGTTATCGATATTTTTAATTATTGCCGCTATTCTCTGGTGTAGCTCAGGGGTGGCTAAAATCAGCAGAGAATTTGTCGCCTCGAGCAGCACAACCTGCGGTTCTCCGGCCAGTGTTTCGATTTTTTCACCGGTTGGGGTTGTTATCATCGTTGTTGTTGGTACAGGCTGCGGTTGAACAGTCACAGCAGATTTGGTGGCAGCAGATGATGTAGATTTCGAGGTTGAGGTTGTAGTTGTCCCTTTCCTGGATTCTGGTATTACACCGAGTTCTATCAGCTTTTCTTTGACATCCGCAGCATCAAGATGCATTATTTTGTATGACTCCAGTTTTCGAAGGTCATGCTGTTCCACATCGAGAGTATCTATAAGTTCTTCGAGCTGCTCCAACTGGTCCTGCCGGCCAATCATAAGGATACGGTTGGTTCTGTCATCGGAATCAAGATAGACAGTCGGTCCGGTTGCAGCCGGCTGAGTTGTAGTAGGGCGTGTGGCGGCGGTTGCAGCAGCTTGTTGTTGTGCCCGGTATAATGCTAATCTTGTTGCATAATTTGCATCGTTTTCGCCAGGCAGTCGTTGTGGAACGGTGCTTTCTGCAGATGAGGTTGTAGATATTGTAATAGATACTGTGCCTAATTTCTCTGCCAGGTTTTGGAGTTTTGGTACTATTGCTTGTGTTGTTGAATTTAGCAGTTGTCTGAACTTGAATATCTTTTTACCCGGTTTGTCGATAAGGTCAAGCAGTTCCCTTATACGCTGCGTTCGATATGCGTAGGCGGTTACTATTAGTGTTTGAGTCTCAGGAATAGATGTCATATTAATTGTCAGACGCATATCTTTCAGAAGATTTTCAGCACTTGATGTATCGATATGTTTAAGCTCAAAATAAGTTACAACTACTATATCACCTGCCCGCAGTTGCGGATTTTCGGAGCTGACTATGGAAGGGTCTATAGTGAGGGCATCGGCTTCGGGGACTATTTTTACCAGATTACCTCCGCCGCGGGTCATCGCAAAACCTTTGAACTTCAGCACTTCTTCGAGGTACGAATAAACATCCCTTACTGTTACCGGTCCCTGGAGCTTGCCGTTGGGATTGAAAGTAATTTCACCGGTAAGTTTTGTAGCATCATAAGCAAAGTCCATTCGCAGATACGGACCTACCAATCCTAAAAACTGAATAAGTGTGTATTTCTCCGCCATATCCAATGTTAGAATATCATCTGCATTTGGAATATTCGGCTCTATTGGTTGTGCGTCCACCGTGTTCAGTGACTCAAGCGACAGGTCACTGGTCACGAGCGACAAGTCGTTATTTTGAGTTATTCTTTGAGATAACATATCCTGATTAAGACTGGCCTCCAACATCTGTGGCCTGGAGATAGTATTGAGTCTCTCTGCCGGTTGCAGTGCAACAGCTTTAACGGTTTCCTCTGCCTTGCCGGCGGGCTTATGTTCTTTTGAAGAATTCTGGAGTTTCTGGAGGATTTTGTCAAGAGTCTTTAGAGGTGTGATTATTATTACTCTGTTATTATGGATTTCGCACATTGTACCGGTAGAATTCAAGTCATCCAATTTCAACTTCACATTGGAAATTGAATCCGTGTCCAGCGAAACACTGTGGACAACATACTGCTCTTTCTGGTCCACCAGTCTTAGAATGCTTTTGGCTTTTTGCAGCTCTTCTTTGGATTGAGCGGTTATAAGCAACTCATCAGCGTTGGGGACAGGCGATACGGTGCATAAACCGGCCTCATTGAGAAACTTTTGACCCCGTTCGGCTGAGATATTTTTCAGTTTGTAAATACAAAACGGCACCGGGTCTCGTTGCTCTGTTGCAAAAAGGCTGCTAACACCAAAGAAACAAATTACTGCCACCAGAAATGCGGTTGCATTTTTCTTTTGGGAAGGTTGTTTTTTCTCCATCAGTATCACCCCACAAACTTAAACTCGTTGTTCGTATTTCGTTGTTCGTATCTCGAGCTACGAGATACGAGATACGAGATTCAGTATCTATATTATAATCAGACAGAAAAAGCGGCCAAAAGTTCCATTTTTTCAGGTAAAAAATGGCTCCACTTTAAAAAAGTACTTTAAATGTTAAGACTTTGGAGTGAGATTATCGGTCTTTTTGAGCGTATTTTTTGTTTTTTATATAATTTGTCGCTGGGTCCCCTTAAGAGCTTCAATTTGCGGGGACCCGTTCGACAAAAATGGGGGGGCAGGTATTCTTATTTACAATTCTAATTATTCCATCAAATCCAGGTAAAAGTTATCATTTTTCATCCGTCGAGTTCATATCATCCGGTTTATCTTCTTTAGTTTTACCTAAATTATCGATGATTTCCGTCTCTTGTTTATTGAGCTGTGCAGCCTGTGCTGCTTTAATCCGGGCGTAAATTCCTTCGAGCTGTTGTGCCTTTTCTTTGTCGCCGGCGTCAACTGACTGCTGGTATTGCTTAATAATCAAATCCAGCCCAG
>CAZYWY010000103.1:0-6730 GCA_964651605.1 uncultured Pirellulales bacterium
CAACCGCAACTATGAGGTCTTCTGGGGCGAGACAAAGGAAAAACGCTCATTCGAGGACCGCCACGCCTCGACCGCAGCCTATATCGACTTTATGCGGCCACGCTGCGTCGAGCTGCACCGCGTCCTCAAAGACACCGGCTCGTTCTACTACCACTGCGACTGGCACGCCAGCCACTATGTCAAAATTATGCTCGACCAGATTTTCGGGAAGGAGGAACTTAATTGAAAGACGTCATCAAAAAAATTCGGGAGTTGCTCGACCAACTTGAATCAAATTCCACCAGCGAAGAACCTGCTTTTAAAGAAGCATTCCAGCTATTCGAGTTACCAGAACTCATCGCCAGCATCGTCGATTATCTTCAACCTGCTCTCCAGCCATATGAGGCTGCGCTATATTGGCATATGTTTCGACACAGCATCATCGCTACCGGTGATGTTTTCGTGCGAGTCAGCACCAGAGGACTTCAAGAAAATGTAATCATGTCGTTTCGTTCAAGCCAATCGAAAGAGTTGGCTTACAAAACGGTTCAAGATTCCCTTGCGGCTCTTGTTAAAAAGGGTGCAATTTCTCTAGCTGGTGATGTAAATAGAGAAGGAACACCTTATCGCATTCATTTGCCGGAGGAAATCGCATTTTGTCGTGAGATGATGTCGAAGGCACAGAAGGAGCAACTATCAAAGATTGACCCAAAACGAGAACTCGATTTCTACAATATTAAAGAGAATCGGATTAAGGTCTTTGAACGAGACGAATACAAATGCCACTATTGTAAAAAACAGCTTACCAGATTCAGTGCGACTCTCGACCACATCCAACCAGTTTCAAAAGGTGGCGATAATTCTTATGACAACCTGATAACGGCGTGCCTGCTATGCAACTCCCAGCGTGGCGCAAGCCCAGTAATGGACCATATAACTCGTGCCCACGAATCATGACTACTGCGATTGGCAAAGCGTATGCGTGATGTCTGCGGCCTGAAAGAGGATGAAAAACTCTGGCAAATCGGGCGTGGCTTTGTCGTCCTTGACCTGCCGTGGAGCGAAAAACAGCTTAGGGAAATCCCGCCGTTTGAATTTGAGAACTGGGCGGTTATTGCACTGGGTGGCGTGCCAAATGTTGCCAAGGTCGGCGATATGGGTATAGATGGCCGAATCTATCCAATATCGGCCATACCGAAAAAGACTGAGGATGAGCTTGGCTTTATGGATGTGTGGTATCCGATACAGGTCAAGCAGAAGGACAAGGTGGGAAGACCCGATATAGATTCTTTCGAGGCTGCGATGATGCGCAACGACCGGACGAAGGGTTTTTTTGTTTCGTTCGATTATTCCGGCGATGCTATGAGCGAAATCCAGGCCTTTTTCAAAAAGACCGGCAAGACGATTATCGCCCTTACGGTCAAGGATATTTTAGAGGAACAGATCGCATATAAATTAGCGTGACGTTAAGTCGTCATTGCGAGCCCGAATGAAATGAGGGCGTGGCAATCTCTGAACGAATGTCTGTCATTCCGCTCTTGATGCTGAATCCAGAAACGCCACGAAAATGGATTCCCGCTTTCGCGGGAATGACAAGAAAGGATTCGGTGGGCCAATTTCCACTTTACATAAACATAGTAAGTTGAATATCAGATAGAATGTCTCAAAAGAAACAAAATCATTTTATACCTCGTGTTCTACTCAATAGATTTGCTTCACGGATAGAAAACAAGAAAAGATGGATTTGGCAAATCCGAAAAGGAGAAAAGCCTATAGAGGTAAGTACACGTGACGTTGCAGTCTCGTAGGGTGTGCACCGCACACCATATCAAATTAAAATGAACGTTGTGCATTGCACAACCTACCATAAAGTCATAGATGGGTTTTAGCAAATCGAATCCGCAAAGTAGGCTGTGGCTGGGCTTGGCCACAAGTTGCCCCGCCGATTGTTCTGATTATATTTTTAACAAATTCCCAAAATTCTCAAAATTTCAGTGTACAATAAATGGCTACGTCTGTATAATAGATAACAGAATGGAATGTGGTATTTAGAATACAAAATATAGAACACATTGAATTGAATATCGAATATTGAACTTTGAATTGAATTTGAATGCAGTATATTGCCTCTATACCCTATCCTCTATCCCCTATACCCTGTCTCAACGAGATACAATTCACGATTCACGAAATACGATAAATATGCAAAACAAAGCCAATTTCTTAACGGCCAAATTGGCTGGGTGATACACCCCCATTTTCAATACTGATAATGAGGTTTTTGTGAAATCTTTGGGCAGATATACCCTCATTTTTGTTGGGCAGTACTGCTATTTAAATAATCGGCAAGCAAAGTCGTGAAGCGATTTTCTCCAAACCTGCCATTCGTGTGCTCCGGGAAATGAAGCAAATTCAACTTTCAATCCATTTTCTCTGAAAGTTGCTACGGCGCTCTTTGTAGGTTCCAGCCGCGGATCTTGCTGGCCAACTGAAATATAGAACAATTTGAGTTTGTCGTTGAAAGATTTCGATTTTGTTAACAGTCCGGGGATTTGCTCTTCAGCATTGAAACCACTGCCCATAGCGCCTCCTCTGCCACCTCGGCCACCACCCCCTATTCCACCAAATAGGCCTGTGCTAAAAACACCGATTGATGCGAATTTGTCAGTATTTGGCAATCCAACATAAAAAGCCTGACCTCCGCCCATAGAAAGGCCTGCAAGTGCTCGGTTTTCAGCGCCGGTCAATACGCGATAATTGCTTTCTATAAATGGAATCACATTGTTAATCAACTCTTCTTTGAAGCCCGCCATTCCTTCAAGGCTATAACCGCCACGGGCACCGCCTTGGCTGGGGACATTACCGTTGGAGATGACTACAAGCATCGGTTTGGCGTTATTTTCAGCGATAAGATTGTCGAGAATAATATCTGTCTTTCCCTGTTCAGCCCATCCTCTTTCATCCTCGCCGCCGCCGTGCTGGATATAAAGCACAGGATATTTTGTATTGTTTTGTGTGTCGTATCCCGGCGGAGTGTAAATATTCAATCTTCTCCATGAATTCGTATATTTTGAGAAGTACCGTTTTGAGCGAATATCTCCATGTGGTACATTTTTTATCGTATAAAAATCCACACCCTTTTCAGGAATTTCAATAGCACTGCTCATCTTGCTTGTCCCGTAAAATGCTTCACTTGCAGGGTCAGCCACTCGTACCCCATCAATAACTAATGAGTAATAATGGAATCCCGAATCCTGCGGAGCGGCGGTGACAGTCCAGATACCTGCATCATTACGTTCCATATTATAGAGCCGCCCCAGGTCAACCTGCATCTGGTTTGCATTTGGTGCTCTAACCTGGAAAATTACCCTGTTGTCGGGCAGAATTCTTGGGTAGTTTGCACCAGTGACATTAGACGAGGCCGGGACTGACTCGTCGGCAGATTGAGCACAGACATAACCGATAAACAGCCCCTGCAAGAAAATTAAAAGAGTAATTGCTGAAAACGATTTCAGCATATAATTATTATTCCTCATAATGACCTCCAAATAGAAATTTTTTATTCCATTTTACTTTCACTATTATCTAACGGGGAGTATCTTTTTCGGCAACGGTTATCCGAAATCCCATTATTTAAATATTCGTGGGGCAAAGTCATGCAATGCCTTTCTCCAAACATGCCATTCATGAGCACCGGGAAACGTTGAGTGCTCGACCTTCAAGCCCTGTTCTCTGAAGGTACTAACCGCTTTTTTGGTATATTCGAATGAATGGTCCTGTTCTCCTGTAGATATATAGAGCAACTTCAGGGCTTTATTGAATTTTTCCGGATTAGTCAATAGCCCTGGTATCTGTTTCTCTGCGTCAAATATGTTACTGCCTTGTCCGCGAAATGCACTGGAACTAAACACACCTATCCAGGCAAACTTTTCGGTATTCAACATCCCGATTCTAAATGCGAATCCTCCGCCCATTGAAAGACCGGCGATTGCCCGGTTTTCACGGTCGTTCAATGCGCGATATTTACTTTCTACAAAGGGGATGATAGTGTCAATAAGTTCATCCTTGAAAAGGTCCATAAAACGGTTAAATGGCTCAGTGTTGTATGAGCCCCCCACGTCATTGACAATATACTCATTCGTCATCACCACTAACATTGGAGTTGTATTACCTTCAGCAATCAGGTTATCAAGAATAATATCAAGTCTGCCCTGCGCACTCCAGCATCTCTCATCTTCTCCCATTCCATGCTGGATATACAGTACGGGATATCGTTTCTTAATATCGGTATCATATCCTGGGGGCGTATAAATATAGAATCGCCTCCATGTCCCGGTTCTTTTTGAGTAATACCTGTCTGTACGAATATCTCCATGCGGTACATCTTTTACAAGGTGAAAATCCGCTCCAGGCTCTGGAACCTCAATGCCGCTTGTCATTTTTCCAGAACCGTAAAATAATTCAGTTGCGGGGTCAGCCACACTTACGCCATCAATAATCAACTGATAATAATGAAAACCCGGGTCAAGCGGGCTGGTGGTACCAGACCAGTAGCCATCTTCACCCTTAGTCAACGCTGTATTGCCGAGACTTACCCTCACGCTTTGTGCTTGCGGGGCATAAATACGAAATATTGCCCGTCTTTGGGAATCTATGCTGGGGTATTGCTGGCCGGCAATATTAAGAGCAGAAGGCTGAGAATCAGCCGGGGGCTGAGCCATCTGAGCGAAACAGTATCCTCCCGCTAATATAGCAATTAAAATGATTATTACTGATTTGCCTAACATTTTACAATCTCCTCAATCGAAAAATGTTGGATTTTTCCAACAAAAACAACAAAAAACTCTCTATATATTAATAATTAAGAAACTATTTCAACACCTTTTAATGTGATTTTATAGTTATTTTTTCTTCCAACAATTTCTTTTATTTCAATTCATTAGGGTCACCTTAAAAAAATCGAGTTAAATGAGATGTCAGTAATGTTACCCCTGATGGTATTTATTATAAACATCGTGAGACAATACTGAGGAAACGGACTGCGTTAAAAAGAAAAACTATGCTTGCAAGAAAATTGTATAACAGTAAAATTTCAATAACAGGTGTTGAAACTGTCTCGTAATTAAGAAGTTAATTCGTCTCATTTTTTACTAAAAACCTACAGGAGATATAATCATGAGAAATAAGATACTAATTCGCTCGGTGGTGGTTTTTGTGGTCTGCGTCTTCTGGTTGTCAGCACAACAATGGGCGATGGCTTCCGACACTCGCCTGCCGGACGGCTCCGAGTTTCCGTTCTGGGAACAGCCGCTCCAGTTCTCCAAGACTTACTACGTGGACTGCAACTCGCTGAAGTGCGACGACAACGGTCCAGGTACGATTGACCAACCCTTCCGCACTATCGGCAAGGCCGCCGAGGTTTTGCAGCCGGGTGAACGCGTGGTTATTGCCTCCGGCATATACCGCGAGTGTGTTCGGCCGGCACGGGGCGGTACGGGACCCACTCAGATGATTAGTTACGAGGCCGCCCCGGGGGCAAAAGTCTTCGTGAAAGGCTCGGAAGTCCTCAAGGACGGCTGGCAACCCAGCACCGCTTCGATGCGCGGCCGCGGCGGCGGTGGCCAAATGTACATCTGGAAACACGAGTTCACCGGCGTGATGTTCCCCGATGCCTACTTTCCCTTCAGCCTGGCCAGCATACCGGGCGATTGGTCCTGGCTGGACACCAAGACAGTCGATATGGGCCCGTATTTCCGCCGGCGAGGATTGGTTTTTGTGGACGGCATGCCGCTGGAGCCGGTCGAGCAGTCTCGCGAGCTGGGCAACACGTCGCTTCAACCAACCACCCGAGCCGCAGGCCAGGGCGGCCTGCCCGGACGCACGCGCACAGGACCGATTATGCAGGAAATCGGCGGCTCGCCGGATGCCAGGTTCTGGGTGGAAAACACGGGAAACGCCATTCACATCCGCGTGCCCGCTGAGACCCAAGAGCATCCGCTTATCGAAATTACCACCCGCGAGCAGGCCTTTGTCCCCATGCAGAGCGGCCTGGCATATATCCGCATCAAGGGAATCACCTTCCAGCATGTCGGCAACGGTTACCCGCCCCCACAGCGAGGCCTGGTCTCCACAAATGGCGGTAATCACTGGATTATCGAAGGCAATACCATCGAATGGGCCAACAGCGTGGGTCTCGACATCGGAGGCGGGGGCTTTGGTGGCGGTTCCGCGCAGGGAGCCGGGGCATCTCACATCATTCGCGGTAACACAATCCGCTACTGCGGCGTCTGCGGTCTTTGCGGTCAGGGAACCCAGAATGTTCTGGTCGAGAATAATGTTATCGAGTGGTGCGGCTGGGCGAACGCCGAACGAGCATGGGAAGCCGCCGCGGCCAAGTTCCACAGCGCCCGCAATATGCTCTTTTGCCACAATATCATCCGCCACATCCGCCACGCCAACGCGGTCTGGTTCGACAGCGGCAATTCGAACTGCCGCATTTATGGCAATGTGCTTGCCGATGTGCTGACTGTCAGTGCTGCCATTCATATGGAAATGAACCGCAACTATAACCTAATCGACAATAATATAATCTGGAACGTGCGCAATGCCGAGCCGGGCACGCCGGGACAGAGGGGCGCCGCCGGGTCCGGAATCTTCGTCCATGCCAATGACAGTCTGGTCATCGCCCAAAATCTGATTGGCTGCTGCGATAACGATGGTATTTATCCGGTTCTGCGCCCTGAACGCAACG
>CAZYWY010000104.1:0-6672 GCA_964651605.1 uncultured Pirellulales bacterium
TTCGGGCGGTGCGGCAAACGGGTCATAGCCCAGGACTTTCATATTGAAACCCTTGGCCATTTGCGCCACCGCCATCCCGATTCTACCTAAGCCTATCAGACCCAGTACCTTGTTGTTCAATTGGTTGCCGGTATATTTTTTCCTGTCCCACACACCTGTCTTTAAGCTGTTGCAGGCCGGTACGACATTTCTGGCCATTGCGAGGATTAACGCCATTGTATGTTCGGCGGCACTGAGTGTATTTCCGCCGGGCGTATTCATAACAATTATGCCTTTGTGAGTGGCCTCCTTTACATCAACATTGTCTATACCGACCCCTGCCCGTGCGACGGCCTTTAGTTTGCCGGAATTAGACAGGACTTTTGCGGTAACTTTTGTGTCGCTTCGGATAATCAGACCGTCATATTGCCCTATAATTGAGGCCAGTTCATCCTCGCTTATGCCGGTTTTAACCACCGCCTCGACACCCTCGAACGAATTGAGCAAATCTATTCCTTCTTTAGCCAGTTTGTCAGTAATGAGAACTCTAATCATTATACCACTCCAAAATAAAGTCCGTTCCAAAACTCATTATTTTCGCTACACAGCAGCTTTTGATTGTACAGCATTCTCAGAGAAAATCAAGCACCGATGACTGATAGAATAATATCAAAAAGAGGGTTCTACAAAGAGAATTCTGAATCCTTGTGTATGATTCCTATCGAATTTCCGCGAGCATACGCTGCACGGTGTTAAGAAGCTGGGGGATATCCCGTCGGCAAATCTTAAAAATTTCCTCGGCATCGATATCAAAATAGTCATGAGCAAGAACGTTGCGAAGCCCAATAACGCCTCGCCAGTCTATTTCAGGATATTTTTCGAGCCATTGTCCTTCGGTTTCAAGGTCGATTTTCTTAAAACTTTCCCCTACAGCGATAAGCATCATCGCAATAGCATCGAGTTTGACAAGATTATCTTCATTGTCAGTAAAATCCTCCGGCGACTGAATATTCGAAGAGCGCCTCTGAATGCGATGCAGAGATTCTTCTATCTGAACCAGCTTTTCACGGATAAGCGACATATCAGGCATAGCGTGCCTCCCTGTCGATTCGGGCTTTAAGATAATGATTCATCGATTCACGATAGCGGATGACATCGACCGGACGTTGGAAATTCTTTTCGAGCGTATCTTTAATATGAACAAGATAGAACAAATCCGGCTCCTTCATCTCGACCACCACATCAATATCGCTGTTTTGACGCAGCTCATCGCGGGCAGCAGAGCCGAAAATCCCGATTTTTGTAACTCCATACAGGCGGTCAAATTGCGAAAGGTGTTTTTTTAATTCCCGCAATATCGCATCACGTTTCAACCGGCCTTCGTTCATATTCTCATCTCGATAATTTTCATCGTGTAGCATCCTCGGCATACTAACGTATCATTCATTCACTGTCAAGAACGAGAGTGGCAGGTATCGAGCTACGTGATCCCGTACATTCCACAGAGCTAAGCTTGAGTGGTTGCTATGGTTTCTACTATTTATGAATTTTGCTTACAAGTCATTGGCAACAGATAAAAGCCCCCTGTTGGTTTCTATAGGGATTTATAGTTTGCTTTGGGACGGCTTGCTGTGGTATCATACAGTCGTTAGGCGATAGTCATTAGTCTAAAAATATTCCATTCACTAACGGCTAAATACCAACAACTAACGACTGATTTTTTTATGGCTGAAGAATTTTTAATTTCAACAAAGGTATATCCCGCCGCAGAACACGGTTCACTGAGCCTGGCTGATATGCTGGATTACTTCCAGAAGCGAGGCGCTCTGCGGGTCTCTGACCTGCACCTGAAGGTCGGCGCCCCGCCGGCCTACCGTATCGACGGAGACCTGGTAAAACTCAAAGGCCCGAATCTCTCAACTGAAATGGCAAAACAGCTCATTTTCCCGCTGCTTACCGAAGCAAATTTGCAAAAACTCAGCCGAAATCACAATGTGGACTGCTCTTACAGGGTCGGCAACCTGCAGTTCCGAATCAATATTTTTATGGAAAATGACGGTCTGGCAGCAGCCATCAGGGCGCTGTCGCTCGATATTCCGCAGGTAGAGAACATAGGATTTCCCAATGATATATGGAAGGATATCGTCAACCGAAAACACGGCCTGGTGCTGATGACCGGCATTACCGGAGCGGGCAAATCCACAACTATTGCATCGCTGATTCAGCGAATCAGCGAAAAAAACGCCTGCAGAATTATGACGGTCGAAGACCCGATTGAATATATTTTCCAGCAGAAATATTCCATTATTTCGCAGCGTGAAGTCGGAAGAGACGTTACTTCATTTCACAACGGCCTAAAAGAAATGCTAAGGCAGGACCCCGATATTATATTCGTCGGCGAAATGCGGGACGCTGAGACAATCTCGATGACTCTTATGGCAGCCGAGACAGGCCATCTTGTCTTCTCGACTCTGCATACCAGAGATACCACCGGCACAATTACAAGGGTTCTGGATTACTTCCCGGAGGGCAGGCAGGCGGAGGTGCGGAATCAGCTCTCGCTCGGACTGGCGTACATCATCAGCCAAAAGCTCATTCCCAAAAAGGATGCCTCCGGCAGAATTGTGGCGATGGAAATCCTCAACAACAACTACGCCACCGCAAATCTCATCCGCACAGGCAAGACCGAGCAGATTTATTCACAGTTGCAGACCAAAACACAAAATAAGCCGGACGAAAAGATGCTCACTATGGAAAAGCACCTGGCAATGCTTGTCAAACAGGATAAAATTGACCTGCTCGAAGCGAAAAAATGGGCCAACAATCTGAAAACTTTTTCCGACTTTATGCAGCAACAGTAAAAGAATATCAAATATCAAAAAGCAAATATCAAAATTGTGGAATCGCCGCTTCGCGGCGATGACTTCCTCTATTTTGCATTTTAATTTTTGATTTTTTATTTGTATTAAGCAATGACTATCCAGTTCAACTGCCCAAAATGCGATGCGGTAATCGGCTTTGAGGATAAACACGCAGGCAAGCACGCCCATTGCACCACCTGCGGCCTTCTTTATTTTCTTATCAAAAATATTTGATAAATCCTACCTGGCCACAAAATTTTATGATAAAATTGGAGAATAAATGATTGTGTTAATATCGCAGGATGTGTATACTATAGTTATCAAAATATGATGCACAAAAATTCGCAAAATATAGCCATATTATCGAATAAAAGAACCGGTTATTCGGTTTATAACGAAGATACTAAAAAGCGAACAAAGCAAAACAAATTGCCTAGTCTTTATCCCGAATTACCAAACAAAAAATTTGACATAATTTATGCCGACCCGCCATGGCACTATAACGGCAAATTGCAGTTTGATAAAAGCAGTACAAGTGTAGAACGAGTAGATTTATCAAAAAGAATATTCATTAGTTCCGCTACCTTTAAGTACCCAACGTTAAAAATAACTGAGTTGATGAAAATTCCTATTCACGAAATCGCAAAGGACGATTGCCTTTTATTTATGTGGACGACAAACCCGCATTTAGCCCAAGCTATTCAGTTGGGTGAAGCATGGGGATTTGAATATAAAACAGTTGCATTTGTTTGGGATAAAATGAACCATAATCCGGGTCAATATACTCTTTCAAATTGTGAATTGTGTTTATTGTTCAAACGCGGAAGGATCCCAAGACCAAGAGGTGCAAGAAATATTCAACAATTAGTACGAAGCCCAAGAAAAGAACATAGCGAGAAGCCCATAGAAGTAATCCAAGCCATAGAAAAAATGTTTCCGACTCAGGAACGCATTGAATTATTTGCAAGAAGAAAGATTAAAGGTTGGTCGGCATGGGGGTTGGATGTT
The DNA here is from genome assembly GCA_964651605.1 of uncultured Pirellulales bacterium. Taxonomy (GTDB): domain Bacteria; phylum Planctomycetota; class Phycisphaerae; order Sedimentisphaerales; family Anaerobacaceae; genus JAFGPS01. The sequence goes on from CAZYWY010000104.1 coordinate 3,849, forward strand.
TATATCGAAAGTGATGAATCCTCTGAGCCTTGTTTGACTGAAGCGCTCCCTCTATGGAAAAATTCTTAGGTTAGCAGAGGCTTTAGTTTTGTATTAAAATGATTAATCAGTGATTTGCTATCCGAAGAGTTGCTCCATAAGAAGAAATGGGCCGAGTAACTGTCATACCAGCAATGTATTTCTCTTACACGTTTTGGGTCGCGTGCGATGTCACCCTGAAAAACAACCCAAAATGGTAAAACGTCATTACCCAGTTTCCCCTGCTCTATCATTATTTTAAGCAGACCTGGCGTGAAAAACTTGCAGGATCTTTCGTGGGCATTTCCTCGACCGGCTTTACGTGGTTCCCCTTCCACCCATCCATCCTGTCTTTTAACTTCTACATAGAGAGTTTTTTTAGTTCTAAGATTGTCTATGGCGAAGTCTGGAATTACTCCATGTATCCAAGTTTCATCTGGATTATAAATATTTGCTAAAACCTTATCGCCAAGTTTTATATCAGAATAGATGTTTCTAAATTCTTTCGGCCTGAAACGCAGTCTAAAATCTGTCCCCTCAAACTCTTTTGATAATATTTCGTAAAAAGTTCTTTCTGCGGCACCTGCCTTTCTTCCGCCGGCATCCTGCCAATTCTCTCTTTTTCTTAATTCCTTTGTCCCCATAAAGTTATGCTCCCAACCGCATCAGCTTATCGAGCGAAATTTCAAGAGCTTTGGCAATTTTCTCGATATTTCCGAGTGTGATATTTTTTTCTCCACGCTCAATCATACCAATATAGGTGCGATGAACCCCGGCACGCTCGGCAAGTTGTTCCTGCGACAGTTTTAATCCGTTGCGCCGGTCTCGCACTTTATTCCCAAATTTAATTAATATTTCCTTTTTCATAATTGACAGGGATAGTATATGCTCTTGCTAACTTGGGTTCTACATACTATAGTTAGCATATGAGCTTATTATTTAGAAGATGATAAACCTGTTATTTGTGAAGTGTAACTTATAGTTTGATTGGCGAACGACGCTTCACGAGAGACGAGCGACGAGTTATGACTATCCAGTTCAACTGCCCAAAATGCGATGCGGTAATCGGCTTTGATGATAAACACGCAGGCAAGCACGCCCATTGCACCACCTGCGGCCAGCATTTTATTATTCCCGCCAAAAGTTTTGAAAAGGCCGACAAAGTCACGCTGCCTAAGCAGGAAATAGCTGTGCCAAGCTCCGGCTTTTATCGTGCTGTCTTTGTTGATAGCTGGAAAATCTTTAATCTCAGGTCACAGAATACCATCACAATTTTGTTTTTTATTGCAATAATCGTTTTCTTTAAATTTTGCGTCTCCGAAATGAATTTTACTCTTACAATAGCCGGCCCGGCGATAACAATAGATTTATATATTCCCCTGGGCTGGGTATCGTGGGCAGCATCATGGGGACTTTTATTTATGTATTATTGTGATATGATTCATTCCACAGCCTTCGATGAGGACAAACTGCCGGCACTCGTTTTAGGAGGAGACCTTGGTATCTACACATTCATCTGGAAAATTTTCCGCTCATTATATAACATTTTTATTATATTGCTTGTTGCGGGTTTGCCGTATGTTCTGACCAACTGGATATTTCAAAAAACGGGTATCAAACAACCCCTTGTTCTGTATGTGCTGCTTTTGTACGGCTTCTTTGTGACTCCGATGGCGATACTTAATATTGCGGTTGGACAGGACATTACTTTAGTAAGGCCGGATTATCTAATACGCCAGATAGTCCGTGCTTTTATGCCGTATGTGGTAATAGTCTTGCTTATGGCCTGTGCCGGTTTTGTTGAGCAAGTTGCCCATCAATATAATAAGGGTCAGCCCCTGAATGTTGCAGCAGGCCATCTGATGCTGAACCTTGTCGCCCAATTTATATTGCTGTTTGCGATGCGTTCTATCGGATTGTTCGCCCGCCATTATAGCTGTTATTTTCCCTGGTAACATGTCATTCCTGCGAAAGCGGGAATCCATAGTAACTATAGCATATTCTATTTCTGCTCACTGACGCTGGCGGCGTGTTTCTTTTTGCTTATCATTGCATAACCAATAACCGCCAGCAAAGCTGCCGCCGATATATACCTGACGGCATCCGGCAGAAGCCAGCCGTGACTGTGTGCCATATCCTTCATTTCCGGTGTGAAATAAAAATAATCGAGCATAATGCCGCCCGCCAGCGCACAGCCGGCCACGGTCAAAAGATAGATAATTGCGGTCCTGCCGCCCAGAACTTTCCAGATAGTGGCAAATGAGGCGGCATTGGTAGCCGGCCCCGTCATAAGAAATACCAGAGCCGCACCGGGTGTCAGCCCCTTCATCATCAGCGCAGCCGCCACCGGCACCGAGGCCGTCGCACAGACATACATCGGTACCCCTATCAGCATCATCACAAACATTGAAAATATTCCTGTGCCGAGATATTCTGCGAAGAAATTATCTGGAACCAGAGCGGCGATAAGAGCCGAAATGGCCAGCCCAACCAGGATTGCCCCGCCGATGTCACGAGGCAGCGTAATAAACGCAAACTTCATTCCTGCTCTGAATTTGTCCACCATTTTTGCATTGTGCGAGCAGCAGCAATCGGTGCATTTTTCCGGCTTATCGTTATCTCTGCCTGTCTCTTTTTCCTGTGAATTTTGCCCGAATATATCGACAAGCACACCGCCTACAATGCCGGTAGCAAGTGCTATGACCGGCCTGACAATCGCAAAAACCCCGCCTAAAAGACTGTACGTAACTAAAATGCTGTCAACGCCGGTCTGTGGCGTGGAAAGCAGAAAAGAAATTGTCGAGCC
>CAZYWY010000105.1:0-6670 GCA_964651605.1 uncultured Pirellulales bacterium
AGGTTAGTTTGTCTCGGCTCGGCCAGGTTGTTGCTGTCGTTGTGCTTGCTACTATTGGTAAAGAGAACATTAAGAGCATCGCAGTCAATGTATCCAATATGGTTGGTTTATTCAGCGGGGCGAATGCCTTCTTCCCGGAAGCAGGAGAACCGGATGAGCAGGAACTATATCAGAAAAATGCCCGGAACAAGGAAGGTTTCACTACCGCTCTGTGGAGGCAGAGCAATGAGATAACAACTGCTGACTGCCGAAGTATGATGCAGGCGGCTGGATTCTTGCGTCTAATGGACACAAAAGGCAGGCCGAATAAGCTATTGCAGGCAACGGATAACAAAAATAAATGAACGTTTGATTGTTACCTTTTTTCAAAGGCCTGCGGCAGGGCATCTATAATATCGGTGGCGATTAGGCTGATTTGGCCGAATTTGCCGGCGGCGATGTCACCAGCCAGCCCGTGAATATATACGCCCAGAACCGCAGCATCAAAATTATTTAATCCCTGGCCCAGCAGGGCGGTGATTACGCCTGTCAGCACATCGCCCGCACCGGCGGTAGCCATCCCCGGATTGCCCGTCTTATTGGTGTAGATTTTTTCGCCGTCGGTTACGACCGTACCTGCACCTTTCAGCACAACGAGGCTTTTTGTCCGCTGGGCAAATTGCATCGCCTGTTCCTGTCGGCTGTGGGGCAGCGGCTCCCGGAAAAGACCCGACCAGAGTCTTTTCATCTCGCCCGGATGAGGCGTTAAAATCAGCTCAGCCACGGGCTTTTCGTGCCAGTTTTTGATATGTGCCAGATTATTCAGCCCGTCGGCGTCGATGACCAGCCGAAGGTTTTCCTGTTCGAGCAGCAATTCGAGATTGGTACGCAGGCCGCTGCTGACCCCGACTCCAGGCCCGAATGCAGCAGCGTCATTTTCACCGGCTGCTTCGAGAATTTTGCCCGCTGCTTTTTCGCTGATTCGGCCTGCGTTGTCTTCGGGCAGGGCGATTGTGGTATAGCAGGGTTCGATTGCTGCGACAACCGGCAGGACGCTTTCCGGTGCAGCGACCCGCACAAGACCGGCTCCCGCCCGCAGAGCCGCCCGGCCTGCAAGTGCCGCAGCACCGCTGAACCCAACGCTGCCGGCGATGATGCAGACCTTGCCAAAATCGCCCTTGTGGGCGTCGGCAGGGCGGGGCCTTAACCTCGGTATAGTTTCTATGAACTGCATAAGAAAATTGTAATTCAAAAAGCACAAATTGAAAATCAAAAAGTGCAAATTTAAAGTTGACTATCGCAGATTGTGCAGGTACTATTCTGCGGTTTTAAAATAAATAAAGTTTATTTCTGGAGGCTACGGCTGAAAATGAGTAATACTCAAAAAATTCTGAAAGAACGACTGACAGCAGAAAATTATACCAAACTGATGGCGGTAAGCAACCTGAAGGTTCAGCAGTTTATCGCAGAGGCCATCGAGCTTGCGAACCCCAAAAGCGTCTTTGTCTGTTCGGACAGCCCCGATGACGTCAAACACGTCCGCGATATGGCAGTCCAAACCAGAGAAGAAACTCCCCTGGCTACCCCAGGCCATACCTGCCATTTCGACGGCCCCGAAGACCAGGGCAGAGACCGCGAGGTAACAAAATATCTCGTGCCGAAAAACCGTGAACTCAGCAAAGCCCTGAACCAAATCGAAAGACTGGCCGGCCTGGCTGAAGTACGAGACCTGCTGAAGGACTCGATGAAAGACAGAACTATGATAGTCCGCTTTCTTTGCCTTGGCCCGACAGGCTCGGTTTTCAGCATCCCCTGTCTGCAGGCGACCGACTCCTGGTACGTTGCTCACAGCGAAGACCTGCTGTACCGCAGGGCTTATGAGCAGTTCTGCAAAATCGACAAAAAAGACAATGTGTTCTGCTTTCTGCACTCGGCTGGGGCATTGAGCGAGGATATGGTCAGCTCCGATGTCGCCAATAAACGCATCTATATGGACTACACAACCGAAAAAATTTACAGTGTCAACACACAGTACGGCGGCAACACAATCGGCCTGAAAAAGCTCGCCCTGAGACTTACCATACGCCAGGCCGACAAAAAGGGCTGGCTGGCTGAACATATGTTCGTCTCGGCGGTCAAAGGACCGGGCGGCAGAAAAACCTACCTGGCTGGTGCCTTCCCAAGTGCGTGCGGCAAGACCTCCACGGCGATGCTGCCGGGCGAAAACATCCTCGGCGATGACATCGCATATTTCAGGAAAATCGACGGCCAGGTCCGGGCGGTCAACGCAGAGGCAGGCATCTTCGGAATTATCATGAGCGTCAAGGAGCAGTCGGACCCTGCTATCTGGGACGTCCTGACCAAACCAGGCGAGGTGATTTTCTCCAATATCCTCGTCAAGGACAAAAAACCATACTGGCTCGATATGGGAGTGCAAACCCCCGATGAAGGCATCAACTTCACCGGCAAATGGTTCAAGGGCAAGAAGGACTCGGCTGGCAAGGACGTACCGCTGGCTCACAAAAACGCCAGATACACTGTCTCGCTCATGGCACTGCCCAACTGCGACAGCGAGCTGAACAATCCGCAGGGCGTGCCGCTTGGCGGCGTAATGTACGGCGGCAGAGACAGCAAGGCATCCGTGCCGGTGCAGCAATCGTTCAACTGGGCACACGGCATAATTCTCTACGGGGCGTCACTGGAGACCGAGACCACCTTTGCAATTATCGGCAAAGAGGGCGTTATGGAAATCAACCTGATGAGCATTCAGGACTTCCTGGCGATTCCGCTGAACAAATACATCCGCAATAATATCAATTTCGTCAGTGACATCACTAATCCGCCGCTGGTATTCGGAGTCAACTACTTCCTCAAGGATAATCAGGGCAAATACGTCAACGGAGTCCGTGACAAGCACGTCTGGGTCAAGTGGATGGAGCTGCGGGTGCATAATGAAGCCGACGCTATCGCCTGCCCGACAGGCCAAATCCCGCTTTATGATGACCTCAGGAAGCTTTTCAAGCAGGTGCTGAACAAGGACTATACCGAGCAGGACTATGTGAACCAGTTCACTCTTAGAGTGCAGGATAATCTTGCGAAGTTTGAGCGGGTACAGAAGTATCATAAGGAAAATGTGCCGAACAGCCCGAAGCTGGTCTTTGAGACCCTGAAGGATACCTGCCGGCGTCTGAAAGAGGCCGCCGCCAGGTATGGCGATTATGTCAACCCGTTCTACCTGCAAAAGTAGTTTTCAGAAGATAGAAAAAATTCTACGGTTAGCCCCGTAATTTTATTGCGGGGTTAACTATTTATGCAGACGATTGCAGCTTTTTGCCGGTCAGTTGTTCGTAGGCCTGGGTGTATTTTTCGCTGGTCTTTGCGATGACATCCGCCGGCAGCTTCACGCCCGGCCCGGACTTGTCGAATTTGATGCTCTCCAGATAATTGCGGACGAACTGCTTGTCGAAGCTTTCCTGGTCTCGGCCTGGCTGGTATTTGTCCGCCGGCCAGAACCGCGATGAATCCGGAGTCAGCACCTCGTCAATCAGAATCAGCCTGCCGTCGTCGCAGCGTCCCCACTCGAACTTTGTGTCAGCCAGGATGATTCCTTTGCTTTGGGCGTAGTTGCCGGCCTTTTCAAAAATAGCCGTACTTTTGCTGCGGACATAATCGGCGTCCGCAAATCCGATGATTTCCACACAACGCTCGAAGCTGATATTTTCATCGTGCTGGCCTCGTGGCGCCTTGGTTGCGGGTGTGAAAATCGGTTCGGGCAGCTTCTGGCATTGCTTCAGGCCAGCAGGCAGCTTTTGGCCGCAGACGGTACCGGACTGCTGATATTCCTTCCAGCCGGAGCCGGCCAGATAGCCGCGAATGACACATTCGATTGGCAACACATCGACCTTTTTGACCAGCATACTTCGGCCGGAAAGCTGCTCGGCGTGGTCGCAGAATGGCTGCGGGAAATCGGCTATTTTGTCGCTGAGCAGGTGGTTTTCCACCAGGCCGGCCAGAAAATCGAACCAGAACAGCGAGATTTGCGTCAGGACTGTGCCTTTGAGGGGAATCCCGCTGGTCATTACCACGTCGAACGCACTGATTCGGTCAGTTGCGACGATGAGCAGTTTGTCGCCCAGGTCGTATATGTCGCGGACTTTGCCCCTGATAGGCTGTAAGCCAGCGATGTTGGTTTTTAGCACTGTCTTTGTCATTATTTCTTCCTTAATTCTGTTAGCCCGTTCCTTGTGTTAAACTTCCGGCGGCAAAAATCGCCAATAATCAGCGGGCTAATTGTAGTGGAAATTCTAAAAAATGCACAGACTTTTTAGCTTTTTTCCATAAGCAATTATCAGGGTCTAAGAGCTGACAATGAGTTCTGTCTCGTTAACGTAGTTTTTTGAGAGAAAGCACCAGTCCGTATATAGAAATTACAAGTAATGGAATATGCAGGACGCCGTTCCACCATAGTGTGCCGGGACTAATGATAAAATTAGAGGCCACATTGTATAAGCCTATAATCAAACCAACCAGACTGGTAACTCTTAATGTTACTATGTTGACTCGCGGATAATAGAGCGTGAGAAATCCAATATAAACCGGCGTCATCATACAAAAGGCCGTCCCTGCTCCGTTTGTGAAAAGATAAGCCGGATTAAAATCAGGCATACCGGTGTGTGGATTCGAGGGGGCCCAAAATGCCAGCGATGCCAGAGGAACAACCCAGTATCTCCAGATGGGTATCTTTGCCGGGCTGAAATTGTTTCGCTGGACGATTGCTTCCCAAATCCAGAAACCGGCAACTGCGAGGAACATTATCAGGTTGACGGTGCAGATTGTCACGCCATATTTTTCCGTTACTGCTATACTTTGACCAAAGGCAAAGAGCGAATAAGAAAAAGCCAAATAAAGGCTGAACAAACGACGAAATCTATTTCCAAAGACGATTATCAGGATGATTAAAACAAACGGGATTATCTTGAAAACCGGATATAATTCTGTATGCGAATAAATAAAGGCATTACGCAATGAATACGTAATCACGTCACCCCATTGTTCCCATTTGTACCCTTTTGATGCGTACGGCGGAGTTATAAACTGCAGCAATATGAATAGCAGAAAGAACCACCATTTTCGTGTTATCCGTTCCATCTTACTGCTTTTAATTTCATTCTCATTCATATTGCTCTATCCTTTCCCGCTTTGAATGATTTCTCGCAGGGCGGTAATGTGTTCGGCAAATGCATCTCTACCTTTTCCGGTGGCTAAGATGAAAGTGCATGGTTTTTTTGCAACAAAAGTTTTTTCAAGCTTAATATAACCTGCTTCTTCAAGTTTAGTCAGGTGCGCACCGAGATTGCCGTCGGTAAGTTTCAGCAGCTTGCGAAGATACGCGAAATTGACTTGTTCTTTCTGACCCAGGCTAACAAGTGACGCCATTATCTTCAACCTGGCAGGCTGATGAATTATATTATCAAGCAGAGCCATTTTTCACCTCCATCGCAATTTTATATACAAACCGGTTCCGAATATTGCTCCTCCTCCCACCAATGCCATCCAAAGACAATAGTAATTTCTCAGTAGATAATAACCCACCAACGTTGCGGCTGTTATCGCAAGTCCCAGCACTATCATAAAACGATTATTAAACCAGAGGCCCATAACGATATAAGTAAACATCACTGTCGTACAAATAAATGCATTGCACTGAATACCGGTAAATGGTGCAAATAAGAAAAGCCAGATGATGATATAAATACATAAGAAAATCCACAAAGCGGTGATTCGTGAAGCATACGGATTAGCTGATGTATCTTTTACAGACGCTTTTGAATGAGACACTCTACAAATTAGAGCAGTACCAACGCCGCCTATTATCGACATACCTATGAATATATAATAAGCATAAGCGAGGTTAAAATGCGCTGTTGTGAATGCGATTATCCATATCAGACCCCACATTATAAGTGAGGGATTCACATAAGAAGAAGTGAGGGCTTTACGTGTTTGATCCATAGCACTCTGAACAGACGATAGCGATGCCTGAGCATCTTCCTTAGAAACATTCATAATAATCTCCTATTAAAAAAACAATCAATAATCTGTATTACAGAGTACTCTATAATACAGAGGTTGTTGTGTCAAGAACTTTTTTCACACTTTTTTTATCTTTTTCACTTTTCGCACCTTTCACTCTTTTCAGACTTTTCACACCTTTCACGCCTTTGTACTTTTGCTCTTTTGCATTTTTCGGCCTGCCTTAGATTTGCATAATGTTGGCATCGTCAATGATATACTCCCGATTATATTTCCGAGGTCCTGTCCCATTTTGCCTCCTTTACGACTGCAGCTCCAGCGTATCAAACCGCTGACGAAGCGACTCAGCAGAAAGAATATTCGCACACCAGAACGGGTCAGCCCTGGCCCAGCGGATGACAGCTTCGATTTGTTCGGGCGTTCTGCCGTCCCGCTGGAGCATCCGCTCCAAGACAGCTGCCCATCGCCGGAGCGTCTGTTCTCTGATGTCACTTTGTCCCTGACGAAAGTCGCTCTTTTGTTCCAAAATTAAATTCATTAAAAGCAAAGACAATTTGTATGCAGGCGACGAATAATTATAAGTCTTTTCATTAAGTCTTTTCTTAATTCTTTTAGGGTCTAATTTCTGGACTGGTTGAAGTCAAATTTTTAGACCGGT
>CAZYWY010000106.1:0-6644 GCA_964651605.1 uncultured Pirellulales bacterium
GGTCTCTTCCGGGTAGAAACGCAGATTCTCCAGCAGTATACACTGGCCCGGCTTGAGGGTTTTCGCCATCGCAACGGTACTGGGGCCGATACAATCTTCCGCACAGGCAACATTTATACCCAGCAGCTCCGAGAGCCTTTTCGCCACCGGCTTGAGTGACATCTTCTCAACTCGCCGGCCGTCAGGTCTGCCCAGATGGCTCATCAGAATAAGCGAACCTCCGCCTTCAAGCACCTTCTTTATCGTGGGCACCGCTCCCAGGATTCGCTCATCGCTGGTAATTTTGCAATCCTTATCGAGCGGCACATTGAAATCGCACCGCATCAGGACTCTTTTGTCCTTTACGTTTATATCGGCAACAGTTTTTTTTGCCATTGTTTTATCCTTGTTGTACCCGGATGACCCCGCCAATAAATGGCGGGGCTAACCTTTCTGACTTTTCAACCCCGCCAATAAATGGCGGGGCTTTTCGCACTTCCTATTACAACTTGGCCAGTCTTTCCATAATATCGACGCTTCTATTCGAATATCCCCATTCATTGTCATACCAGCTTAAGACTTTAATGGTTTTACCAATAACCATCGTGCTAAGCGCATCGAAGATACTCGAAGCCGGGTTATTTATAACGTCACTGCTGACAATCGGCTCATCACAATAAACCAGAATACCTTTCATATGTCCTTCGGCTGCTGCTTTTACCGCCGCATTAACGCTTTCTTTAGTAACATCCTTTTTGACATTAACGACGAGGTCAACGATACTGCCTACCGGGACCGGTACGCGAATGGCAAAACCATCAAGTTTGCCTGCAAGTTCGGGAATAACCTTACCGATAGCTTTGGCAGCTCCGGTGCTTGTCGGGATAATATTTGCCGCAGCGGCTCGTGCACGGCGCAAATCGGAATGAATCATATCTGCTACTCTCTGGTCGTTGGTGTATGCGTGAATGGTAGTCATAAAGCCGTTCTCGATTCCGAAGGCATCATTAATGGTTTTTGCTAAAGGTGCAAGGCAGTTTGTTGTGCAGCTTGCATTGGACACACAATTGATTTTACTGGTGATCTGACCATCATTAACACCCATTACAATTGTCGCGTCAATTTCGTCTTTGGCTGGAACGCTTAACATTACCTTGCTTGCTCCGGCTTTAATATGGTCTGCATAGCCGCCCTTTGGTGAAGATGCCGAACGGAAAATACCTGTCGATTCCAATACAACCTTTACGCTCATATCCTTCCAGGGAAGCTCAGCGGGATTTTTAACAGCAAGGACTTTAATATGTTTTCCATTGATAATCAGCTCGCCATCTCCTGCTTCTACTGTTCCGCCCCATTTTCCCATTACAGTATCATATTTAAACAGATGAGCAAGGCTCTTGGCATCCGAGAGGTCATTTATGGCAACCAGGTCCAATTCACCTTTTTTTTGCATAATTATTCTTGCCACTGCTCTTCCGATTCTGCCAAACCCGTTGATTGCTACTTTTACTGCCATGTTAAGTATCTCCTAATATAATAATAAAACGAACATTTTTAATTCCACCTGCATTCCCGCCGTACTATATTGCGGGGTAATATAGAGAGGATACTTTATTTAGTGTCTGGCCGGTTGTCAAGCATTTATTCCTGGTTTGTTTCGCTCGGGACAGGGTATGCCTGGCATACTTGAAAGGATTTTTCGTGCGGTTACAGCATCTGGCCGGTGCAAACCATCTCTTCCCGTCTGCCGGGCATCATTGCTATAAGAATTACCTCGGTCGAAGAGAAGGCGTCCATCAGGGTTGTTATATCCTGCGAGATAAGGGCGGTATCATTGTATTTTTTGTAAGCTTCTTTTCTATTTAGATTAGATAAGACCATCGCCGCCCGGCCAATAGCGTCTTTTACTTTGCGTGCCTGCAGGTAAGATATGTATTGGGATAAATCTTCTTCAAGTTTCGGGTAGAAATTATATCTGAGCCAATCCTGCTCGTATTTTTCAACGAGCCGCCGAATACCACATCCTGCCTGGTAATTATCTATGCAATCGCCGATTTCTTTTACCAGTTTTCGGTACTGGTCAAGATATGTCATAAGAATCGATTGCTGTGGAGTTAGTGTCAGTGTAGTCATATTATACCTCCATTATTCAGGCTGGCACAAAAAGCAGTAACGGATGAACACTACCACATTTGCGCCTTTTATCGATAAATTACACCGCCAATCTACATTTTATAGGAGCTATTATCTCTTTTTACCCGTGTTTTGTCAAGCAAAATCAGTGTTTTTTCAACTTTTCCAGCAGAAAAAATATTTATTAAATATTTGCTGATTTAAGCATTAAAAACTAGTTGACAAAACCACAGAATTATATAGAATTATGAGTTTTCTATAGCAGTAGAGGATAGAATTATATGAAGAGTTTTATGGCAAAAAAGGGGCAGGTTGGCCAGAAGTGGCTGCTTGCCGACGCAGATGGGGCAGTTTTGGGCAGAATGGCTGCAAAAATCGCCCCGATACTTATGGGCAAAAACAAGCCCACATACACACCCCACGTCGATACGGGAGATTATGTAATTGTTATAAATGCCGGCAAGGTAAGACTTACCGGTAAAAAGGCCAAAGCCAAAGAGTATGATTATTATACTCAGTATCCGGGCGGCCATAAATATGTCAGCTTCGCTGAGATGCTGGAGAACCACCCGGAAAAAGTAATCGAACTGGCGGTAAGGCGTATGCTGCCCAAGAGCAATCTCGGCAGAGAAATGCTTAAGAAACTAAGGATATATCGAGGCCCGGAACACGACCACCAGGCACAACAACCGGAAAAAATTGAACTTTAATAAAAAATCGGATTATGACAGAAAATCAGACAGAAAAAATCACATTAGATGGCGGCGAGCAGCCTAAAAAGACTGCAAGTCCGGTTAAAGAATCAAAGGCAGGATTTTGGTGGGGTACGGGCAGAAGAAAAAGCTCGGTTGCCCGCGTCAGAATCAAACCGGGTGAAGGAAAATTGCTTGTCAACAAAAGAGAGCTTGCAGATTATTTCACCAGAGACCAGGACAGAAAATCGGTTATGGCGCCTCTCAAGGCGGTAGATGCCGAGAAAACTTTCGACGTTTTTATCAACGTCAAGGGCGGCGGGACAACCGGCCAGGCCGGTGCATCGCTGCTGGGAATCGCCAGGGCGCTGAAAAACTACAGCGACGATTTCCTTCAGCCTTTGCGTGAGGGCGGACATCTGACCAGGGACCCGCGAATGGTCGAAAGAAAGAAACCGGGCCAGGCCGGTGCAAGAAAGAGATTCCAGTTCTCCAAGCGTTAATTTAAGATTTTCGATTTTTACAAGCCACTGGAGTTTCCGGTGGCTTTTTTTTGGGTTCTTTTGATGTCACAATTAGAATATAAAACAAAAGGAGCAGTTTTAATAATTACTGCCTGTGGCTTTTTCTGCCTGTCCGACTGTTTAATCAAGTCAGGCTCGTATATCGGCGTGGATAGGCTGGTTTTTTTCCGGTTTTTCTTTGGGATTTGCCTTATTGTCGCCGGCGCCAGGGCATTGCGGCTCAAACTTGTCTTTAATGACAAAAAGCTGCTGTTTTTGCGCGGCCTGACAGGCGGAATTGCCGTCTGTATAGCGGTATTGTCTATTACAAAACTTGGGCTGACAAAAGGATTGATTCTTGTCAGCTCATACCCTATCTTCGGCAGTATCTTTAGTGCGATTTTACTGAAGGAGAGGCTGCGGGTAATCAATTTCGTCGCTATTTTGGGTGCTATCGTCGGGGTTTATTTTGTCGCTTATGAAAAAGGACAGGGTTTAACTTTATCGGTTGTCGGCAAATATGAACTTCTGGCCGTTTGTGGAGCCGTAATATCCGGTTTGGCCATAACCTTAATTCGCAAACTCCACGATACGGATAACTCGATGGCAATTTACTTTGCGCAGTGTGCCGTCGGTATCTGGATGGTTGTAATACCGACTGTCAGGGGCGGCATCGACTGGCAAATTAAGCCGATGTTAATAGTTGCAGGTATGGCATCAGCTATCACGATAGGGCAGTTGTTGATGACAGAGGGATTTAAATACCTGCCGGTTAAAATCGGCACGTTGCTGCTTTTACTCGAGCCGGTGCTTTGTTATATTGCAGGCCTGTTGCTATATGCCGAGCCTTTCACTTTTACCGGCCTTACGGGTTCATTGCTGATTATTGCTTCCTGTGCGACTGTTTTAGCCTGCAGGAAGGCTTGACCGTGCAGTAGAAACCTTATATATTCTGTTTTTATGCAATAAATGAAGGAGTTACAAATGATAAAAGTTGCAATCATCGGGGCAAGCGGTTATACCGGCGCCGAGTCAATCCGAATTCTTTTACAGCATCCACAAGCAAAACTGACTTACCTGACGGCTCTGCCGGATGAATGCGGAGCAGTTGCAGATGTATTCCCACAGTTCAAAGGCCGCTGCGCCCTGAAAATCGAGCCTCTGGATTTGGCAAAAGTCTCGAAGCTGGCTGATTGCGTCCTGTGCTGTCTGCCGCACAAGGTCTCGATGGGTTTTGTGCCGAAGCTGCTCGCTGCCGGCCTGAAGGTCATCGATTTCAGCGCCGACTACAGAATAAAGGACGTCGCTGTCTATGAAAAATATTATGTCCCGCATACCGACCCGGAAAATCTCAAGAAGGCTGCGTTCGGCCTGCCGGAGCTTTTCCGCAGCCAAATCAAAGGGGCGAACCTTGTTGCAAATCCGGGCTGTTATCCGACCGGTGCGGCGCTGGCTGTTGCGCCGCTGCTGAAAAAAAACCTCATCGAAGATTCTGTTATTGTCAATGCCGTAACCGGCTCATCGGGGGCAGGTGTCAGGCCGTCGGCGAAATTCCACTTCCCGAATATGAACGAGAATTTCTTCCCGTATGGCATCGGGACGCATCGCCATACGCCTGAAATCGAGCAGATTATGACCGATGTTGCGGGCAGGAAGATTGATGTACTGTTTCAGCCGCACGCCGGGCCTTTCGACAGGGGAATCCTTTCTACCGTCTATTGCCAGCCGAAGAAAAAAATCAGCAACGAGGAATTGCAGCAGCTTTATGGCGATTTTTACAAGGCCGAGCAGTTCGTGCGAGTCTGCAAAGCCGCCCCGGGTGTCAAGGACATAGTTGGGGGCAATTATTGCCATATTTATCCTTGTGCTGTTAAGGACAAGCTCGTGATTTTTTCGGCGCTCGACAATTTGACCAAAGGCGCCGCCGGCCAGGCCGTCCAGAATATGAATATTATTTTTGACCTGGACGAAACCCTCAGCCTGAAATAAAAAATTAAACGAAAAATAAGGTCTTGACGCTTTGGTATATTGAAAGTATATTGCCGTTTAGTATTTTGGGATTGTAAGTCTCTGAGATTTAGTGCGGATAAAGGGTTTTATGAACAAAATAGATATTGCTGCCGAGAGCGCAAACAAGAAAGTATTTGGAAGGTCTAATCTTGTTATTGGATTGACAGGTCCTTTCGGAAGTGGCTGCAGTACAATGAAGAAGATTCTTACTGAAAGAGAATTTGGTTTTCGTGGTTTTACTATATCCACTCATATTCGAAAAGAGTTAGAAGATTCTGGTGATTTAATTGAAAAAGGCAAACCTGGTTGGCGTAAAAAATTGCAACAACATGGTGATAAGCAAAGAGAACAAAATCCGGCCTATTGGGTTGGGAAGGTTATAGATGAAATAGATAAGTCCGAAGTTCAAAGTACAGAAAGTATTGTTATAGATGGATTTAGGAATATTCAAGAAGTGCAGGAGATAAGAAAAATTTATCCAAGATTTTTCCTGGTAGCAGTATGTGCAGAGAAAGACAAACGATGGTCTCGCGTGCAACCAGACTATAACGGCAACTATAGAGAATTTGAAGATGATGATCGACGTGATCAGAATGAGGATTCAGAATGGGGACAGAGTGTTCAAAAGTGTGTAGATGATGCAGATTATGTCTTTTATAATAATGAGGATTTGACTGTGAATGTTGGCAGATCAGATTCACCGAATACGTCAAAAATAGAGAGAATATTTACAGAGCGAGCGAATGATTTTATACCTTTAATTAAAGGTGATGCTAATCATCGTTTACCAAAAACAGAAGAAGTGGAAATTACCGCTGCTTATGCTCAATCGCATGCTTCGCGGTGTTTAAAAAGACATGTCGGGGCAGTTATTACGACAACTATTGATGGTCATGAGTACCCTATCTCGATGGGTTTTAATGAGAACCCATCGAGAATACAGACATGTAACGATGAGAATGCTTGTTATAAAGATGATAATATGAACGCAAAGCTGAAAAAAAGAGGTGAACAGATTTTCTGTCCGTCCTGTGGTACAGAGCATACCAATCTTCGAAGTCCTTGGCTTTGTCAAAAATGTAATGCAAATCTCAGGGATTGGTTTTTTCCTGACCGAAATATGACATTATGTACCGCTATCCATGCAGAAGAACGTGCGATCCTATCTCTTGGCGGTCGTTCTGTTGAGGGTGGTACAATTTATGTTACAACTTTTCCATGTTTTCAGTGTGCAAGGTTGATATTGGATAGTGGAATTAAGAAAGTTGTATATGTTGAGGCGTATCCTATTAGGGAAACAGCAAACTTTCTCCAAAAACGTGGTGTT
>CAZYWY010000107.1:0-6632 GCA_964651605.1 uncultured Pirellulales bacterium
GCTGAGCATACTTTGTTCGACAAACGGATTTAGTAAGAACTGGTTCAAGAGCAGTGATTTGCCATAAGAACATGAGCTGAGTTTATATGCTCAGCGCATTAAATATTCACAATCAGTATTACTGGCTGGTTTTGACCCGCACATTGCTTGCCGGTTTTAATGCGACTATTGATATCTTTCAACAATATTTTTAGCGGTGTGACTTGCAGGGAAATCCTGTAGCTAAGAAATCAAGGTCTTTGTGCTCATCCGCAGGATTTTGCCAACTGAATTGGAAACTCGTCGGAGTATTTATTGCACCATCGCACCATTTGATGAAACCAGGATCTTCCCAATGTTTAACATCGGCATGACCATCTGCAAAACCAAGAGTGGTTTGTCTTTTATGCCACATTGCAACCGGGTCTATAAAGCCCGGGGGATTGAAATTCATTTGCCATGAGCCGACATTGGAACCTCTTGGGTCTATGTCCTCCAAAAAAACATATTTGCTTGAAGGAGTTTTTATCTCGGAATATCTTTTGGCAGGAGTATGATTTCGCGGTGGACCAGGCCAGTTTTCCCCATTTGCACCGTTGGCAATAGAATAACTTCTGTATGCTGTTTGTCTGGGATCTTTCATTCTCCTGTCGGCAGGACAGCGATATATGCCGACACTTTTACCAACAAACGGAAAAAGTGCACCTTTTTTTATGGCATATTCTATTTCTTGCTCGACAGAGCCAGCACCAGAAGGTACGGGGTGTGCCCATGCCTGCTCGTCATTATTGATCATAGATCCAACCAGCTTATCATCATAACTATCCTTATACAGTACCCATGCAAGTGCCAGGCTTTTAACATTTGACAAGCACTGTATTTGTTTGCCTTTGTCTCTGACTCTCTGTAATGCAGGAGACAAAATAGCCAGAAGAATTGCAATTATTGAAATAACAACTAACAGTTCAATTAGTGTAAAGGCTTTCGTTTTCATTTTAATTCTCCCCATTATGTTGTTTTCTTTTATAACTATTTTTTGTAAGCGTTCACCATAATTTATGTGATTTGTAGTAGCCGGTACTTAATCCGACAGACGGATTAGTATGACTGTACGGTCACGCTCAACATATTTTTTTTGCCGACATTACTGAATCTTCAAATGTTTGCATCGGCGTATTTCCAAAACAATATTTTACACTATGTGGACGTTGCTCATTATACCAATCAGCCTGTAATTCGTCAAGTGTATTGTATCATATTTGTAAAACGTAATGCTATAAAATTCATCAAGTAGCGACTGGAATTTAGCCCATAAGGAGGATTGAATAATAGGAAACCGAAGGGGCTTTTGCATCGGTAAGAATAGCCAAAAGCCCCGTTCAATATTTGTATATCTACCAAAATTGTCTATAATTCCGCGTTACCTTAGCGGGTTTTTCACAATTATTCGATACGTTTTTTGTACAGCCTGGTTTGTAGTGCGCTTTTCCAGGCGGTCCAGTTGGAGTCACTTGCCTCATTGTCTATTGCGGAGCTAACCTGGTTGAGCTTGGCGTCAAGGTCGTCAAAAAAATAGACCATAAACGCCTCCGGCGTTGCCGGCAGCTTCGGCGAGCCGAACTCATATTCGCCGTGATGGGCAAGAATGATATGGCCAAGAGAATCCAGAATATTATTCTCAATCTGCAATCCGCCGGCCCTGAGCGAATCGACCCGCTGATTGAGCATAAGCATACTTTTTACGATATGACCGATTAGCTGCCCGGAGTCGGTGTAGGCAAAGACCATATCGTAGGAAAGTTCCTCGGTTTTGCCGATGTCGTGCAGGAATACTCCTGCCAGCACCAGGTCGGGCTGTACCTCAGGATATAAAGGCAGCACGGCGACGGCCACTTTCAGCATATTGTGGGTGTGTTCCAGAAGCCCGCCTATATAATCGTGGTGCAGTTTCACTCCGCCCGGGGCGGTGCAGAATTTGTCCATAAGGTTCTTGTCGGACAGGAAGCTGTCCACGATGGCTTTAAGCTGCGGATTTTTGATTCTGCTGACGATTTGCCTGACCTCCTCGAACATCTTGTTGATGTCTTTTTTGGTCCTTGCGAGATAGTCGTCGATACATACCTTGCCGGCATCGACGAGGCGGATATTATTGACGACGATTTGGAGATTGTTCTGGTAAAGCTCGCTTCGACCCTGTATTTGAACGAAACCGGGCTGAGGGAGTGACTTATAGACGGTTTCGCTTGCCTGCCACATTCGTCCGTTGAGCTGGCCGCTGCGGTCGCAGAGGTACATTGCAATATATAAATCGCCTTTTGTGGTGCTTCGCAGAACAGGCTCTCTGACGATATAGATGTCATTGATTGTCTGGCCTGGTTCGACGTCGCTTATGAATTTGTGGGCCATTTTTACTCCCGATTAAAAGTAATTATTCGTTTTTTTTCAGGCCTTTAATATATTGGCTTATGGGCTTTAATGCAAGAGCGGCGGTATAATTCTTATGATAAAGACATTATTGAATTGCACTTTCTATGCTTTAGATTATAATGCCGTATCTAAAGTAAATAACAAAGATACTCTAAATAAATCTATATCTACGATTTGAAAGGAGACAAAAATGCCTGGCACGCGTAAAACTATCATTTCTTTATTAAGTCTTGTAATAGTCACAATTCTATTCTTATCAGCACCTGCGATGGCACAGCAAAATTCTGTGACTATTGACGCCGGTAAAACGAAAGAGCCTATTTCTCCTTATATTTATGGGCAATTCATCGAGCATCTTGGACGCTGCATTTATGGCGGAATATGGGCGGAAATGCTCGAGGACAGGAAATTCTATTATCCCATCACAGGAAACTATAAGCCGTATGTGACCTCTAAAGCCATTCTTCCTGAAAGCGAATTTCAGGTAGTCGGAGCTTCGCCGTGGCAAATTATTGGCTCAGCGAATTCAGTTACAATGGTCAAAGAAGCTTCCTTTGTCGGTAAGCACACTCCGCTAATTCAAGCCGGAAGTGGAATAAGGCAACTCGACCTTGGACTAATTAAAGGTAAAGATTATTCCGGTTATATTTATCTAAAAGCAAATGAAGGCAATCCGAGTGTTACAGTGTCATTAGTTTCGGGCAATAATCAGCAGGACTCGATGACATTTAAGACACTTGAAAAAGAGTATGTAAAATATCCCTTCTGGCTAACAAGTCAGGGTGATACAAACAAAGGTAAACTGGAAATTAAAGTCGAGGGCGGTTCATGTTTTGTCGGCACACTTTCTTTAATGCCTGCGGATAATGTCAACGGCCTGCGAGCCGATACACTTAAGGTTCTTAAAGAGCTCAATGCGACTGTATATCGCTGGCCGGGAGGTAATTTTGTTAGCGGCTACGACTGGCGTGACGGAATTGGTGACAGGGACAAACGTCCGCCGAGAACCAATCCTGCATGGACAGGCGTCGAGCATAACGATTTCGGAATGCATGAGTTTATTAATTTTTGCAGAATTGTGGGTGCTGAGCCGCTCATTACAGTAAATACCGGTTACGGTGATGCGTATTCATGTGCCGCTCAGTTGGAATACGCCAATGGTTCTGTTCATACTCCAATGGGTATGTTACGTAAAGTCAATGGTTCTGCTGAACCTTTCGATGTTCGTTTATGGTGCGTTGGAAATGAAATGTGGGGAGACTGGCAGCTTGGATATATGAGCCTGGAAGATTATGTCATAAAACATAACTGGGTTGTTGAAAAGATGCGTGAAACAGATCCGGACATTATTTGTTTTGCTTCCGGAGACGTCGATACTGACTGGAGCAGGGGATTAATGAAGGGCTGTGCTGATAATATCGATAAAATAGCAGAACATTTTTATTGTACTGAAACTAATAAAGATGTCACCAAACACGTTGCTCAAATTAAAGGCAAGATTAATGAGAAAACTACCTATCATCGTAAACTTCGCCAGGAACTTGATGAGCTCAATGGCAAAGATATTGAAGTAGCGATGACAGAATGGAACTACTGGAACTATAATCCGGGTGAAGGTGACCAGCTTAATCCTGCCGATGCTTATTGGTACGGCGAGTTGGGAAGAAGATACTTCATGCAGGATGCACTTGGAATAGCTGCCGGCCTGCACGAATATTACAGGCAATCGGATATTATGTACCTTGCTTTTTACGCACAGACTGTAAATGTTATTGGCTGCATAAAAACAACCAAGACAGATGTAGGTTTTGCGGCTACTGGTTTGCCTCTGGCAATGTACAGGAACCATTATGGAACGATTCCGGTTGACGTTACAAATAATAACGCTGCACTTGATATTGCAGCCGCATTGACTCAGGACAGAAAGGCTCTGACGATAGGTGTAGTTAATACAACCGACAAGCAGCAGCAAATCAAGCTGGATTTAAAAGGTGTCAATATATACAGCGCAGGCACTGTCTGGGTGATTGCTAATTCAGACCCAATGGCTTATAACGAACCAGGAAAAGAACCGAAAGTTGCAATCAAGGAAAGTAAGGTTACCGGTATCTCGAATCAACTGACTGTTCCCGGTTACAGCATAAATCTTTATAGACTTGATGTAAGAAATTAAAACCAGAGCAGAGACATCTTATGGCGCTAATGGGCAAGAAACCGCCAATGACTTTGAAACGCACGTATTAAACTGAATTGATATAAACAAATATATAAGGTTTTGGATAGCTCCTTTTTATTTAAGCATTTAGTAACAAATCTACCACCTGCTGGGCGTTTTGTGCATTGAAAAGAGCCTGACATAACATTTTTGAACGGGATAATTTAGCTATTTCCGCAAGAGCCTGGACATGCGGGCCTGACATATGCGGCGAAGCCAGCATCAGAAAAAAAAGCCTGGAAGGCTGTTTATCAAGTGAATCGAAGTCAATTCCTTCGGGGGAAATGCCGATGGCCAGTTTCAAGCTGTTAACAGCAGACGTCTTTGCGTGAGGCACTGCTATATAATCCGTCAAACCTGTGCTTTGTTTGTCTTCACGAGCCTGAACAGCCTTGAGAGCTGAATCGAAATCAGTGATTTCACCGGCATCCTTCAAAATCGTTACCAACTCCCGTATTACATCGGGTTTATCTTTCGAGACTAAGGGTACTTTTATAATATTTTCATTAACAAGGTCCATTAAAGCCATTTAACATTACTCCAAAAAAATTATTATTTAGTATGACCCACAATTGTATTATCGCATAGATTCAAATAATTGCCAGACTCTGTCAGGGTCTTTGACTATCAAAACAGAGCAGGTTGCCGAACGCATTGCTCTCTCGGTTTCATCGTAAAATTCATCTCTTCTGCTTCTGATATGGGATAACTCGCCAATGACCAGAAGGTCGATACCTTCCTGATTGATTGAATCGACAATTTCCTTGTACACGCTTCCGCTGCTCATTTTTTTAACAATCGTTATCCCCTTCTGACTGGCCAACTCACCGACATAATTAAGATAACGATGAGCGTCTGCTTTCATATCCTGTTCATATTCAAGCTCTTCATCCTGAAGAAAAATTTTCGCCTTTAACAGGTCTTCCATAGCTCTGATGTTGATAACGTAGTGAGCTACAAGCTCTGCACCGGAAAATGACGCCAGGCATATTGCATACTGGGCAGCCGTAACAGACTGCTCTGTTCCATCGATATAAACCATTATTTTTTTTATGGGTTTAGTCACGATTGTTCTCCATTAGTTTTTGCCTTTTGTTTTCAAGATTTTCCTTAACCATACTCATCAGGACAAACATATCACGCTCATTCTCTTCGAGTCTGCCCTCGATATAACGGACTGTCTCTTTGAGGTCGGGTATTGCAATTTTTTCCAGAGCATTGACCTTTCGGATAGTTTTTTTAACTTCATTTGCAAGCCTTAAAACAGATATTTTAAGTTCCGAAAGTCTGCCCAGAAGATTCAGCGCCTCTTTGAATGATTTCAGGGAGTTGTCTATCCAGAAACTTGTCCCCATCGGACTGTAATAAGGAGGATTCTCCTTGAATTCTGTCTGGACAACAGGCAGGCTGACACCCATTACTTTCCTGTAACGGATTTTTATATCGGTAGAGATGTTAACTGCTCCGCTGAGATATTGCACCTTGAGCTTGCCCATATCCAGCACAGCTTCCTCCAGTGCCTGATAAGCCTTGCCTAAAGCGGTATCCACCCTATTTTGATAAACTGCGGTCTGGTCAACCAGAGCTAAAAGCTCAATAATCAGAATATTTCTTTTCTGGTCCAAAAGCTCATATCCCTGACGGGTAAAATTCAGGTCGCTTTTTAACCTTAGCAAATTCGTTTTTGTTGGTGCATATTGAAGTAGAGACATTGTAAGTACCTTTTATTGCCCGTAGAATTTTTCAATTTCCTCTTCAGTAATTCTGTGCAACTCTTCAACAGGCAGACTTTTCAACACTTCCCAGCCTATGTTCAAAGTTTGTTCGATGCTTCTATCCTCATCTTTACGCTGTGAAACAAACTTCTGTTCAAATTCCCTGCCAAACTCAAGATAATTGTGGTCCAGCGGAGTCAGTTCCTCTTCCCCGATAACCGATGCGAGGTTGCGAACGTCCTTTACATAGCTGTAAGCTGCAAAAAGCTGACTTGCAAGGTGCGGATGGTCTTCTC